>NZ_MAYS01000473.1 GCF_001756855.1 Candidatus Erwinia dacicola
TACAGATAAGCCCAGCGTCCGTTGACCTTCACGTAGGTTTCATCGAGATGCCATGAGCCAAAACCGGAAGGTTGACGCCAGTACCAGCGCCGCCGCTTTTCCATTTCAGGTGCAGAACGCTGAACCCATCGATAAATCGTGGTGTGATCGACATTTACCCCTCGCTCAGCCAGCATCTCCTGCAGCTCACGATAACTGATGCCATATTTGCAGTACCAGCGGACGGCCCACAGGATAATATGACACTCAAAATGTCGACCTTTAAATGGGTTCATGTGCTGCTCCTTCAACTAAACAGTGGCATCAGTTTACCATCGCCAGATCTTTGCAACAGTGCCATCTACAATGGGTGCAAGAAGACACTCGCAAACGTTTGCCTGCACTGTTAGAATTGCGGCGCTTTATTTTTCCACCACACCAACCGCAAACCGCGTGGGGATTCGCAGTGACCGATAAAACCTCTCTCAGCTATAAAGACGCCGGCGTAGATATCGATGCGGGTAATGCTTTAGTTGACCGTATCAAAGGCGTAGTTAAAAAGACTCATCGCCCGGAAGTGATGGGTGGACTGGGCGGTTTCGGTGCGCTTTGTGCACTGCCGCAAAAATACCGCGAACCAATTCTGGTTTCTGGCACTGACGGCGTCGGCACCAAGCTGCGTCTGGCGATGGACCTGAAACGCCACGATACCATCGGTATCGACCTAGTCGCGATGTGCGTTAACGATCTGGTGGTTCAGGGAGCTGAGCCCCTGTTTTTCCTTGATTATTATGCCACCGGCAAACTAGATGTGGACACCGCAGCCAGCATCATCACCGGCATCGCTGAAGGCTGTTTACAGTCTAGCTGTGCGCTGGTAGGCGGCGAAACCGCTGAAATGCCGGGCATGTACCACGGTGAAGATTACGACATAGCAGGCTTCTGCGTCGGTGTAGTTGAAAAATCCGAAATCATCGACGGCAGCAAAGTGACCGATGGCGACGTGCTGATTGCCCTAGGTTCCAGCGGCCCGCACTCTAACGGCTACTCGCTGGTGCGTAAGATTCTGGAAGTCAGCAACACTGACCCGGAAACCATGCAGTTGGAAGGTAAATCACTCTCTGACCACCTGCTAGCACCGACCCACATCTATGTGAAAAATATCCTGAGCCTGATCGAACAGGTTGATGTTCACGCCATTGCGCACCTGACCGGCGGCGGCTTCTGGGAAAATATCCCGCGCGTCCTGCCGGATAACACCCAAGCTGTGCTCGTAGAGTCAAGCTGGGAGTGGCCAGCGGTGTTTGGCTGGATGCAGCAGACGGGTAACGTCAGCAGCTTTGAAATGTACCGCACCTTCAACTGCGGTGTTGGCATGGTGATCGCGCTGAGCGCGGCTGAAGCCGATAAAGCCGTACAGCTGATGAACGATGCAGGCGAGAAAGCGTGGAAAATCGGCATGATCAAAGCCTCTGACTCTGAAGAACGTGTGGTTATTAACGCATGAAGCGCATAGTCGTGCTGGTTTCCGGTAATGGAAGCAATCTACAGGCAATCTTGGACGCCTGCCAGCAGGGACGGATCAACGGCAGCGTCGCTGCCGTTTTCAGCAACAAAGCCGAGGCTTTTGGGCTAAAACGCGCGCGTGCAGCAGAAGTTCCGGCGCACGCGCTGGCGGCGGCGCAGTTTGCTGATCGAGCTGCGTTTGACCATCAGCTGATGCTGGAGATCGATGCCTATGCGCCCGATCTGGTAGTACTAGCCGGCTGTATGCGTATTCTCAGCGCCGAATTTGTCCAGCGCTACGCCGGACGGATGCTGAATATCCACCCTTCCTTGCTACCAAAATATCCCGGTCTGCACACCCATCGCCAGGCGATTGAAAACGGCGATGAAGAGCACGGCACCTCGGTGCATTTTGTCACCGAAGAGCTGGACGGCGGTCCGGTGATTTTGCAGGCGAAAGTGCCGGTATTCAGCGACGACAGCGAAGAGGATGTCACGGCGCGCGTACAGCATCAGGAACACGCGATCTACCCGTTGGTAGTGAGCTGGTTTGTTGATGACCGCCTGACGATGCGCCAAGGTGCTGCATGGCTGGACGGGCAGCAACTGCCTGTTGAAGGACATGCATTCGAATAAGCATTTGCGGGTTGACCGGAAAAAAAGTCGCCCCCTGATGTATCTCCAGAAATGACTTCCATTGCGAAACGTCCGCTAAACGGTATGAGCT
>NZ_MAYS01000474.1 GCF_001756855.1 Candidatus Erwinia dacicola
AGAGGTGATTCAATCTCCTAACCATCAAGTTTTTTATCTTTAAAAAATTTCTCAAAGCTAACTTCTTTTATCTGTACAAAAATTCGCTGAAGATGCCACTTAGAGTATCCTGCCCGCGCAGCAACATCCTCTATCTTCAGCGGTTTATGTAAATTTGAATCAATCCATTGGATTATCTCATCGATGATGTTTTCTGTTCTGAACATAAGACGACGCTCACTATAAGAGGGCTGTGACATATACTGTTCAAGTATGCTAATTATTTACTTATAGATTTCAGCAACTCCATGCAACCGGTTATTCCCCGAAGTTGACAGGATTTTGAACGACGTTGCCCCATGCTCATCAGCCTTACGAGAGAGCGCATTCGATAAATCATCAAGCGTATAGGCATTGCTGGCTGAGACTACACCTATCTTTTCTTTCCCATCTGCATGATTAATTTCCTGAGCGGCAGAGGCGGCACTCACTGAAATAAATCCCATGATCAATGTGGTAATAAGTAGTGCTTTCATATCTAATACCTCTTTTAAAATCTATGTATGAAATTGGACTCGTATCAGGGGAAGTATCCTTGTCTACATATACAAATATACAGATCTAAGCTGTCATGATGCTGACCGCTATATGACAAAATTGTCAGGGTTGTAGATTGATTAATTTTTTAAATACAGGTTCAGTTCGTTAATAATGCACTCAGCCTCTTCACGCAGAGGCATATTGTCTATGTCTAGAATTCCATCATTTTTTGTGGATCATCATTCTGCAGATCTGCAAACAGCGGAGTAAGGCCCAGCTGTGCTTCGCCTCGTTCAGTCACCAACTCGAACGTTTTATTTTTTTCCTTGTCGTTGGTTAGGGCACTGACCAGAACCTAGGCGATTTGCTCCTAGGATATCACAACATCTTCCGGTGTTCCCGTATGGCGACGATCCCCCTGAAGCATAGCGATGCTGTGCTCATCATCATTGTTGTAATTAAACCAGCCGGGCTTGACGATGGTATGGGGGTGACCACTGCCCCTGATCAGACGCTCGGCACGTCTTTTCCAGTAATGAACCTCAGTGCGTTGACTCCAAGTGTTGAGTCGCTCAGTCACGCCAATCGTGGTCATCAGGCCGATACGAACAGGTGTATCCTTGAATATTCATAAAATATTACGCACTCCGCCGTAGTCTATCGCTCTGGCACCAATACGATTCTGACCATCAGAACCGAGAGTGAAGATGGTGGCATCAATATCTTTCGGAAATTCGGTGAATTTTTCAGGCATTGTAAGATCGCCGTAAAAAACATCCGTTCCACG
>NZ_MAYS01000475.1 GCF_001756855.1 Candidatus Erwinia dacicola
AACGGTTCTACATCGAAAAGGCGATTTAGTATCAGGTACAAAAAACTCGCATATAGACACACTTGTAGGCCGAAAATCACGTTATACGATCATCTTTAGACTAAGGGGTAAAGATTTTTTCTCAGTGAATTAGGATCTTACCGACAAATTCCTGAGCTTGCCGTCTGAACTCCGGCAATCACTGACATGGGACAGAGAAATGGAGCTCACCAGACATCTGGAATTTTCTGGCAGCACCGGTAACTTCTACTTATACGATTCTCAGAATCCCTAGCAGCGGGGAATAAACGAGAACACTAATGGGCTAATTCGACAGTACTTCCCCAAAAAGACATGCCTTGCCCAATATACTCAACATGAGCTGGATCAGGTTGCAGCTCAGCTAAACAACAGACCGAGAAAGACACCGAAATCCAAAACACCGAAGGAGATAATTGAAAGGGGTGTTACGTTGACAGATTAAATCTACAGTAACTTTTTTTAGTATTTCGTTCTCCATTTTAAGGCGTCGGACGTGCCACGATGCTGCGGGTTTCCATGCGCACTTCGGCGATGGTCACTTCAATCAGGTCGGTTACGCGATACATCACGTCCCCTTTGATCTGCACAGTACCGATTTCATTGCTTAATACCAGCTCATCACGCACCGTATGAATAAACTGGGCCGGAATAAAGGCGACAGCGCCGTTATCCTGCAGGCGAACCCGCATGCCGCCGCGCACGACGTCAATAATCTCGGCGCTGAAGCGCTGGTCGGTTCCTACCGTTTTCTGTAGGAAGCAGCAGTATAGCCAGTCACCGACATCGCGCTCAGCCATACTGTTCTGACGCCGACGCTTGCCTATCTTCACCGTTAGTTCATCGCTAGGGCGCTCTGCCGCTTCACCTTTAATCAGCGCTTTCAGCAGGCGGTGGTTAACCATGTCGCCGTACTTACGAATAGGGGAAGTCCAAGTGGCGTAAGCTTCCAGACCTAGGCCGAAGTGTGGGCCAGGAGTGATGCTCACTTCAGCAAAGGACTGGAAGCGACGAATACGGCTGTCAAGGAACTTCATTGGCAGCGCATCCAGCTTACGGCGCAGGTTACGGAAACCGTCCAGCGTGGTAATCGCCAGCGGATCGGCGGTGACGCCATGGTTGGCCAGCACGCCAGCAGCCAGCTCCGCGTTAGCCGCATCAAAGCCGAAGTGCACGTTATAAACACCAAAACCCAGCTTATCGCACAGCACGGTGGCAGCGCAGATGTTGGCAAGGATCATCGACTCTTCAACGATGCGGTTAGCAATGCGGCGGTGTTCGGCGATTATATCCAGAACTTCGCCTTTTTCACCCAGCAGGAAGCGGAAATCAGGGCGATCTTTAAACACCAGCGCATGCGCCTGACGCCATTCTCTTCGTGCTAGGCACAAGCGGTGCAGCAGGCGGATCTGCTGAGCAATCGCCTCGATTTCTGGCTGCCATTCGCCAGTACTTTCCAGCCAGTCAGACACATGGTCATAAATCAGCTTGGATTTTGATTCAATCCACGCAGCGAAGAAGCGGATATTTTCCCCCAGAGTGCCATCCGCTGCCACGGTCACACGGCAGGCCAGCACCGGACGACGTTCGCCGGCACGCAGTGAACAGATGTCGTCAGACAGCTGGCGCGGCAACATCGGGATATTAAAGCCCGGCAGATAGTTGGTGAATGAGCGTTCAGCAGCAACCACATCCAGCTTGCTGCCCACTGGCACATAAGCCGTCGGGTCAGCGATGGCGATTATCAGATTCATCGCGCCGTCTGCGGCTTCTTCCACATACAGCGCATCATCCATATCTTCGGTACTGGCGCTATCAATGGTTATGAAGTTCAGGGCAGTGAGGTCTTCACGCTCCAAGCCTTCATCCAGCATCTCTTCAAGCTCAGCCACGTCCGGAGCTTCACGCTCCAGATTGTGGCGCGACAGCGTAACCCACCACGGCGCCAGATGGTCATCCGCAGTGGTAATAAATTCGGTCAGTTCAGCATAGAAAGTGCGGTCATCCTTCAGCGGATGGTGGCGCATCTCTGCCACAGCCCAGTCTCCAATCTGGAAGTCATGCTTCACGCTGCGCTCTACGCGGCACTGGATCGTATCTTTAAGCAGGGGATGGTCGGGAACGATTGACAGGCGGTCATCTTTTCTCTGTACCCGGCCTACAAAACGCGTCAGGAAAGGTTCAATCAGCGTTTCAGGATCGGCAACTTCGCGATCTTTATCGGTCTGGATCACTGCGCTCACGCGGTCACCGTGCATCACTTTTTCCATGAACGGTGGCGGAATAAAGTAGCTTTTCTGCGGTTCGACTTCCAAGAAGCCAAAACTTTTTTCCGTGCCTTTTACCACACCTTCGACACGCGGTGTCTTGGAGTGGAGTTTCTCTTTAAGCTGCGCGAGCAGCGGGTTATCCTGGAACATAATTTCTACGTTTTCATGGCCTAAGATGCGGTGGGTAATTCTACGCGATTAACCGCTCTACGGCAAGAAAAACCTCGTTTCCGGTGTCTTCAGGGGGAGACTATTTTTTTCTGGTCGCCGGGTGATATCAGCGTAGCGTTAAAAGTGCATCAGGAAATACGCAGGCCCAGCGCCACATGATGAGAGCGTAATTTTTACCGGCACGGACTTGAAGGTCGGAGTGCGCTGCCGTCACCGAAACTGGAAAGCGGAACCAGCGAATTCGTTTCCGGATAGTACGCCGCGAGGTTACCGCGTGGGATGGCGTAAGGCACTAGCTTGAAGCCGCTCACTTTACGGATAATCCCATCGTTCCACAGGGTTTCAATATCCACGTTGTTCCCGGCGGCGTATTCCATCGCGATGAGCGCCAGTGGC
>NZ_MAYS01000476.1 GCF_001756855.1 Candidatus Erwinia dacicola
ATCTCCTAACCATCAAGGCAAGTGAAGTCGGGCGGGACAGCGACGAAGACCTGCAGGCGGATACCCAAACAACGGAATGTGTGCGCGAGTTGCGGACAAACATCTATCGTTGGCAGGCGTGGTACAGGGCAACGTAATAGCCCGTTTTGTTCCTCAATAGGGAGCGAAATTTAAACGGGTATCAATTCGGGTATCTTCTCTTTCTATTGAAATTAAACACGATAAATACAGTGGCTTATTTATTGTGTTTAACTCCAAATTATCGCACCCGTCAGCGCTGGATATCGACGACCGCCAGATACTGTTTCACAGCCGTGCCAGCCTCAATGCCCTGTTTGCTGGTTTTGACGACCCATGCGTGCTGGTTCACGGCAACCTCGCGCTGAGCAGCATGTTGAAAGAGGCTTGGGACCTAGCGATGATCAATCCCGGTCGGGTGCTGTGGGCACCGCGTAGTTTGACCTTTGCCCACTGTGCGAGTCCGGTCTTTGAGAGGCCATTCTGAGCGCATATCTGCAGCGCGCTCTGGTAGCGGCGGGCTTCGTTGCCAGCCGCTGGCTGTATATCCTGTGGGAAGAGGTGGCGTGACTGATCCACACCTTACAATCTGACCAGCCGCGTTTCAAGCTCGCCGCACGCTCCCTGCTGCCGTGGCTCAGCTAGCGCTTTGCGGCTTCAGCCATTGCCACAAGCGGCCTAAGCTCTCATACCACGCCCGCTCGCTGTGTCCCAGCCAGAATGAATTCGGCATCGCCCTTTCCCATGGATTGAGTGGAGAAGAGACCGCCAGCTGATTTGCAGGCGCAGGCCAGGGGTGTAACCCCTGGCGCTGGAAAAAGATCATCGCTCTGGGCAGATGGTTAGCTGACGTCACCAGTACAAACGGCTGCTCACCGACAATTTTAGCCACTTCACTGGCTTCCTGCTCGGTATCATGCGGCTTATCCAGCGTGATAATAGCTTCGGCAGGCACGCCCAGCGACTGCGCTACGCGTGACGTCACTTCAGCAGAGCTCAGTGGATTGTTCTGCGCTCTACTGCCGGTAAAAATCAGCCAGGCTCCCGGGTTAGCACGCCAGATGCGGATGCCTTCCGTCAGGCGCGGCAGGCTGTTGTTGAGCATGTTAGAGCTGGGTGCCCAGTCGTCGTTCCAAGTATAACCCCCACCAAGCACCACGATATAAGCGAGCGGGTGCTGATTGTGCCAGGTGGGGTAACGATCTTCGATGGGTGCCAGCAGACGATCGGCGACCGGTTGCAGGCTGAGCAGCAGCAAAAATATCCAGCTTGCGGAGATCAAAATTTTGCCGCTCTTTTGCCAGCGGCTAAACCAGATTAAGAAAATACCCAGCGCCATGATCAACAGCAGCATTGGCAGCGGCAGGCCGCCGAACACTTTTTTCAGCGCGAAAAGCATGGAAAAGGACTCCTTTTTGTCCGAAAAAATATCACCCGAGAGCTGAGCGGCGACTGAAAGGTTTATTCTGATTCAGTGTATGCCAAAATACCCGACTGAATCACGCTTGAACTGTCTGTATGCAGGATCGCAACTTTGATGATATCGCAGAAAAGTTTTCACAAAATATATATGGTGTGCGCCGGGAGACCGTCAGAGATCAAGGGGTAAAAGTCCCCGACCATTGAAGGACCAGTAATCCACAGGGTCCCCGAGTCATGTGTTGCATACCGCGAGGTATGGAGCGAAGCGTTGACAGGCTAGCCATTGAGCCACGAAGTGTAAAGTGTATATTAAATTCCCGGGGGCCGACGTTGTATTGTTTACGGAAGGCAACATCATGGGGTGTGTTAATGCGAGTGCCATATGGACCCAGCGGGATCTGAGACCCTAGCATGTCAATACGATCTCTACGCGGGAACCGGGAGGTCTCCCCTCTGACCATCTGCCAGTGCCGGAGATGGCCGGCACCGGGAAGACGAGGAGCCGAAGCCGGTGATGTACGGAGAGGAGAAGTCGGACTCGCTCATAGTAGCTGCGAAGCTGGCGAACAATCCGTTAGGATCGGAGCCAAGGGAAACGAGGAACAGCCACACATGCGCCGGACGCAGAGCCAGGAAAGTATGTCACAGAGACTGTCACGCGTGCGAGAAGCTGCGGAAGAAAGAACGGTTTACCGCATCGTTCCACTTTCTAATAGCAGAGGCACTGGCCCCATTCCCAGTCAAAACGCAACAAAACGGAGGGGGCTTATGCCACCAGTAAGTGCGTTTAAAATACC
>NZ_MAYS01000477.1 GCF_001756855.1 Candidatus Erwinia dacicola
AGTCGACGGGGAAACTGCTGGGATAACGCCCCTATGGAGCGGTTCTTCCGGAGCCTGAAGACCGAATGGGTGCCGACGAAGGGCTATAACAGCTTCAGCGAAGCCCAGGGCGCGATAATCCACTATATAACGGGATATTACAGCGCTATCAGGCCCCATTGGTATAACGGTGGTCTGACGCCCAACAAATCTGAGCGGCTGTAGTACTTACAGTCTAAGTCTTTGAAAGATAAGACCTTTCAATAACACGAAAGGCTAACTCATCAATATCTTTGCAACAGTGCCAGCCACGCTGCACGCACATCCAATGTAAGAAGGTGCCCTAAAGCCCCTTTTTTGCTATGTGCGATCTGCCCCTCTTTGCACTTTCTTATCACTCTTTTTACGCTTTAGCGCCTTAAGTCTCATGCGATCCCGTCCGATAACCCGTATTGGTTAATGACAAAGAAGGCAGAGATGAGCACTATCGGCAGCAGTGCCAACGTCGCCAGCAGTTCAGGCAGCGGCAACTCAACTTCGCAGATCACCAGCATCACCAAGCAGATTATTGCGCTGCAAAATTAACTTAACAGCTTGAGTGACAACAATGAGCTGACGGATGAGCAGAAGTCTGAGCAGCAGATGATCGAAGGCCAGATCGCCATGCTGCAGGCTCAGCTGGCGCAAATCTAGCAGCAGGCGGAAAAAGCGGCAGAAAAGCAGAAAGCGAGTAGGCCGCCTGATAGCGGCAGCAGTAAAGTTGCTGACGGCGTTAACCGCCCGACGGCAACCAACGCCCTGAACATTTATATCTAAAACGGCGGCGCACTGGCACGCTGTTGCGTCAGCAGTCCCGCCTGCTGACGCACTTCCTGCCAGATAGCTTCTGCCGCAGGCGTCAGCGAGCGATTTTTACGCCGGATCAGCATAATGGTGCGGTTGATTTCCGGCAGGATGCGCCTGACCAGCAGTGGTCGGCCCTGCGGTAACGGCAACGCCAGCGCAGGCAAAATACTGATACCAATCCCAGCTTCCACCATTGGGTAAAGCGTAGCCGGATGGCCAATCTCTTGGGCGATTTCTGCCTGTACCTGCTGCACGCGCAGTACCTCATCAATCAGCACCCGGCTACCGGACGCATAATCCTGTAATACCAGCGTGCGCTGATTCAGCATATGCCAGTGGATTGTCGCCTTCGCTGCCAGCGGATCATCCTGACGGCACAGCAGCAAAAAGGGTTCATTGAGGATCGCCTCCTGCTCCAGATCATCGGCCTGCAGTGGCCCGACTACAATGCCAAAATCCACTTCCGCATTGCGAATGCTTTGCAGCGCCCACTGCTGTGGGCGGTCGCGCAGCATAACTTTGATCTCCGGGTAATGCAGCTGTCCAGCCGCGAGGCACTGCGGCATCAGGTGTGCGGAAATGGTTTGGCTGGCTGCCACACGCACCGTACCGCTGCGCTGCTGCCCGTAGCGGCGCACATCCAGCAGCGTGTTGTTCAGCTCCTCTAACAGGCGCTCAAGGCGGCTGGCGAGCTGCTCACCTGCTTCGGTCAGCAGCACTTCACGGGTAGTGCGGTCCAGCAGGCGAATGCCCATTTCGTTTTCCAACTCTTTAATGCTGTGGCTAACGGCAGACTGGCTCAGACCAATCAGCTGCCCCGCCTGGCTGAAACTGCTCTGCTGGGCCACTGCAACAAACACGCGCAGCTGACGAAGCGTATAATTCATCTAATTTTCTCATATATGAATTCAATAAATCGATTTTATTTCTAAAACCTGTCAGCGCACAATAGCCGCATGTTTTTTTAACTAGGCATTAACCATGCATATTTTTCGTATCGACCCACTGATGTTGAAACTGATTATCACCGTGCTGCTGGCCTCTTTCTTGCCTGCGCGCGGTCATTTTGTTGATTTCTTTGAGTGGCTGACCACCATCGCGATCGCCCTGCTGTTCTTTATGCAGGGTGCCAAGCTGTCGCGGGAAAAAATTATCGCCGGAAGCGGCCACTGGCGTCTGCACCTGTGGGTGATGTTCAGCACTTTCGTGATGTTCCCGGCGCTAGGCATGCTGTTTCTCTGGTGGCATCCGCTCAATCTCAGCACCGAGATTTATACTGGCTTTATGTATCTGTCGATCCTGCCGGCCACCGTTCAGTCATCGATTGCCCTGACCTCTCTGGCTGGGGGTAACGTTGCGGCAGCGGTGTGCAGCGCTTCGGCTTCCAGTCTGCTGGGGGTATTTATCTCTCCCCTGCTGGTTAGCCTGCTGATGAATGTCCACAGCGACGTCCCGGGCGGCAGCCTGGAGCAGATCGGCCGCATTATGCTGCAGCTACTGGTACTGTTCGTGACTGGTCATCTGTCGCGCCGCTGGATTGCCGGATGGGTTGAGCGCAACCGTGGCCTGATTGGTAAAACTGACCAAGCGTCGATTCTGCTGGTGGTTTACTCCGCCTTCAGTGCAGCGGTAGTCAACGGTATCTGGCACCGCGTGGGAGCGATGACGCTGGTATGGATTGTGGTTGGTAGCTTTGGCCTGCTGTTTGTGGTGCTGGTCGTCAACCTCGCCGCAGCGAAGCTGTTCGGCTTCAATCGGGCAGATGAGATAACTATTCTGTTCTGCGGCTCGAAAAAGAGCCTAGCGAACGGCGTACCGATGGCGAACATTCTGTTCCCGTCCGCGGCGGTGGGGATTATCGTTCTGCCGCTGATGATCTTCCACCAAGTGCAGCTTATGGTCTGTTCAATGCTGGCGCAGCGCTATAAGAAGGCGGATGAGAAGTTGGCCGCCTGGGAAAAAGCAGCCACGAGTAGTAAAGCGGTGGTTGAATCACAGAAGTAACGCGCCACACACACCGTCGCAGACAGCGCGGGAGCCTGTACACGAGATTGTGTAATTGCCTGATTTTGATATGTTCAATTCAACATCAAAAACAGGTCAAATTATGGACGAAAAACAGTTACATCAGATTCGTATTACCGGGATGGACAACCTCCTGTCGCTGCATGCCAAAGGCATGACCACCCGGGAAATCGCGGTAGAGTCTTAGGACG
>NZ_MAYS01000478.1 GCF_001756855.1 Candidatus Erwinia dacicola
GTAGGCCAGCGGTGACCAGTACTCACCGTTCTCACGCTTCGGTAACTCACTGTGGGGGCGGTTATTATGGCGCTCAATCTGAAACTCGATCTCCGCTATCAGCTCACTCCACGCAGGCACTTTGCGCATCGCAGCAGCCTGCACCCCGTTCAGTGGCTTGCCTTTCTCAATCGCATTTACCGCTGAATCCACCGCCTTACGGTATTTGCGCTGCGTCTCTTTGTCGCCGCGCTTACCCACATAGGAACCGAATTTTTTCGCCACCCGCATCGGGATTTCGCGGTTGATACGCTCGATGATCCCGCGCCCCTGTGGATTTCCCGGAATACCTGTGGGGTGAGTAATACCCAGCCGGGAGAAAATACCCGTCACGTCTGCATCGAACATTCCATTTTTCTCACCACCACCGTTATCAGAATAATAAATCAGCGGTACGCCATAATTTGAAATGGCATTACGTATGGCATCGCCAACGGCAATATGGCTCTCTGACATTGCCAGGCTCCAGCCCATGACAACACGTGTCCGGCCATCAATAACCAGGGTGATTTCCGGTTTGAAGGGCTTGCCCGTCTCAGGGTGCAATACCTCAAGCTTCATACCGTGACCATCACCGATCCAGACCCCGTTAACAGGTAACTGAGACCAGTCGCGACGGACGAACGGCAGGAGAGACTGCATCGCTGACCCCGTCACCCGGCCACGCATACGCTCGGCTTTAGGTATTTTTTTCAGCGCATAGCGCACCGTATCAACAGATGGCAGCTGAGCCATCATCAGCTCATTGCCCGCATACAACTCAGACCACTCACGAACAAAGGCCTCATAAGCCACGGTGACGCTGGGCTGATTCGGATCGCGCCAGTGCTGCAAGAACTGCGGCATCCAGGGATAAGACTCAACGGCTTTAGCCTTAATCTTGCCCGGCACCATAATGGCCAGCTTTTCACCTGGAGTAACGGATGCCAGATAATCCGAAAGCCAGTGCTGCAGACTGCTTTTGCCAACCCCTTTGCGGGTGGAACCTTTGCGGGCATTGGCAATATCAGCTGCTTTAAGCATTTCTGGCGAAAGCGTACCTTGCTGGGTGCCCCTGGCAATTAAATCAACTGCCGCCTTACGGCTCATTCCGCCAACGTCCATCAGCTTGAGCACTGCACAAACAAGTGTCATTCGTGCATCAGCAATGGCTTTCTGAGCGTCAGTGAGCGAACGAAGCTTTTGCTCTAGCAGCGCCGGACACTTGCGATATAACTCAAGGTCAACACAGGTTTCGGCAGACCCTTTGGCAACAGCACCGCTAGCCTCAGCAACAGCAGGCAAACCCGCACCGGATTCAACCTGCAGCTCACGTGCGATACGAGCCTGAACAGCTTCACGCGCAGCATCCGGCAGACAGTCAATGTGATACTCAAACGCTTTTGTGCCTTCACGGCGGCGCATCATTTCCGGCAAACCAGCGGCACATTTATTCAGGGCGTATCGCACCCCCTGAGCTGTACCAGGTAAGCCTGGAAGGCCGACTAACTCATTTACCGTAACGAACATATCAGGACGCCTTCCGCATCATGTAACCACTTGGCCAGATACAGGCCGGTTCTATATTGAGAGCACTTGCAATAATTCGCTCACCTTTTGGGTAAGAGCGATTAAGTGCATTTTTAAGGGTGTCTGGTTTAAGGCCCGCACGAACAGACAGCTCACGCATAGTGGTGCCTTGCTTGTGGATCGCGGCCACAATGTCCAGACGATGCCAGTCAACACTGGATACTTCTTTTCTTTCCATCATTCGATTACCCTACAAAGTTAACCGTGCGGATAAGCCCTGCGGGTTATCCGTCTGGATAAGAGTATTGATCTACGAAAAGAAATAAATTATCTACTTATGGGTATTTTGTTTGTGAAACAGTAAGTTACTGAGAAAAAAAATGACAACAGCCAAAGAAAGCAAATTTGCTATTCGTGACAATGAAAAAGAAAGCATACAGGAGCGACTGAAGCAGCTCTTTCGGGGTAGGAATTTGCGAACAGTGGCGCGTGAATGGGGACTACCTTACTCAACGTTGAATAATTACTTTACGAAAGGAGCTAATCCCGGTCTTGATGTAGTGGAAAGAGTTTGCAATATAGAGAATGTGTCCATTGATTGGCTTGTGACTGGCAAACTAGCGACTGAGAGCACCACGCAGCCCGCGATGCACCAGAACGATGATTTGAAGTCAGCATGGAATTTAGCTTTTGAGTTCATGGACAAGCGCGAGGCTGAGACTTTATTGCGTATATTGCTTAGCGGTGGGGCACGCGGGCTAATTAAGCTTGCTGAGCATGAGGCAAGTTTAGAAGAGATTTTTATGCTCCTTCCTCCTTATTTGAAAGAGCGTGCTATAGAGCTTATTGATGCCCATGTCGACGCTAAAAAAGGGGCATCTGAAGGGAGTGAGGTGAACAGCACTCAAAGCCCAGAACAAGAAGCAAAGCGGGCAGGCTAAGTAAGCGTAGACAGTAGTTTGCGTTAGGTGTAATGCCTTATACTTATATGGTCATTGAGGCAGATCAACCACATGGCCAATCCGCTTAAACGAAATTCATAAACTGTTTAAACACCTTTCAAACTTACGCAGACTACAATCATTGCTATCCAGAATTTATTGCAAAAAAA
>NZ_MAYS01000479.1 GCF_001756855.1 Candidatus Erwinia dacicola
TTGCGGATGCCTGAGCCGGATTAGTGTGCCTGAAAAATGGCTTTCCGGTTAAAAACACGACAAAAACTGCATTTTCATACTTAAACCTACGCACGACCGCCGCATCAAAGGGATAGTTCGTTCTGACATTCATGGTTGGGCGCTCTCAGAAGAGGCGATTCAATCTCCTAACCATGAACGCTGGATCCTCGCCCGGCTACGGCATCAGGTCTTCTTCTCGCTGGCAGAGTTGAACCACTGCATCCGTACGCTGGTTACAGAGCTCAACGAACGTCCCTTCAAAAAACTGCCCAGCAACCGGCGGGAAGCCTTCGAAAGCTGGATAAACCCGCACTTTGACCGTTACCGGTACAACCGTGGCGGTAGCGCCACATAAAGAAAGCGAAGGTGAATATCGATTATCACGTCGAATATGAGCTGCGCCATTACTCGGTGCCGCATCAGTACGTCGGTAAAATAGTGGAACTCCATACCTTCGACAACTTTCTTGAGGTCTGGGCTGACGGGCTGATGATCGCCAGTCACCCTCGACGCTTTCATCCGGGTAACAGTACTGCGGCAGAGCATATGCCGGAGCGTCACCGCCATCATCAACAGTGGACGCCGGGCCGGTTGAAAAACTGGGCTGCCGGTGTGGGACCTGACACGCTCACGTGGGTCAGTGAGCGTCTGGCAGAAAAAGCGCATCTGGAGCAGGCTTACCGCTTGTGTCTGGGGCTGCTGAGCCTGACACGTGAGTATCCTTCTGAGCGCGTTAACAACAGCTGCCGTCTGGCCAATACAGAGGGGTTGAACCGGCTGAAGCAGATAAAGTCGATCCTGAAAAATAACCGAGACCTAGTTCCAGCGGACGGTGATTCCGTGGCCCGCGCCACTTCCACTGAAACAGGAAACCCGATAATGCCACATACGCTGATGAAACAGCTGACAGAAATAGAAATGAAACAACCGGCCCCGGTGGTTGCGGTAAAATCTATGTGGGTTGTGCACTGGGTAACAATGCCTGCCAGCAGGGTTACAGCGTGCAGTACTGGCGCCTGAGTCGGTTACTGGTTGAACTGACGCACAGCCGTGCAGATGGCAGCTACAGAAAGCAGCTTGCTCAACTATCGAAAACGCAGCTGCTTATCCTAGATGACTGGGGGCTGGAACCGCTTCAGGCGGCTCAGCGCAACGATCTTCTGGAGCTAATGGACGATCGCTACGGTAAGAATGCCACGGTAATGATAAGCCAACTGCCAACGGATGAGTGGTATGGCTGTGTGGGAGATAACACGCTGGCCGACGCTATCCTAGATCGCCTGATGCATAACGCCCACCAACTGGAGATGAAAGGTGAGTCGATGAGGAAACAACTGGCACAGGTTGACTGAAAGTGAACGGTCAGTGTAATAAAAGGAAGTTAGGGCGCGTTAGAAAATAACGCGTTCACGTTCCTCCGGAACGACCGTTCATCTTCGCCAGAATACTCACGGTGGCGGTATGGACGAAATGTGGCTGAGCAAAACGGAGAGGACTTAATTATGCGTCGTGTATTATCGGTTCTGCTGAAAAACGAATCTGGCGCATTGTCCCGCGTGGTGGGCCTGTTCTCTCAGCGTGGCTACAACATTGAAAGCCTGACCGTGGCACCAACGGACGACCTGACGCTGTCACGCATGACCATTGAGACCGTCAGTGACGAGAAGGTGATTGAGCAGATCAAAAAGCAGCTGCACAAGCTAGTGGACGTGCTGCGCGTCAGTGAACTGGGCCAGGACGCTTTCGTCGAGCGTGAGATCATGCTGGTAAAGATCCAGTCCAGCGGCTACGGTCGCGAAGAGGTGAAACGTTCGGCGAAGATTTTCCGTGGGCAGATCGTTGACGTCACGCCATCGCCTTACACGGTTCAGCTTGCGGGCACCAGCGATAAACTGGATGCGTTCCTCAGCACCGTGCGCGAAGTGGCGGAAATCGTTGAAGTTGCGCGCTCCGGCATTGTTGGCGTGTCGCGCGGCGATCGTATCATGCGATAATTTCACTAGATGATGGTCAGAATAGTTTGCTAACCCGGCGTAATGCCATTTTTTTTGTTTATCACATAGCGACTGCTGCTGCTGAAAAGCGGTTGCTTGCCACACTTTTCTGCGGTTAGATGTGATAAATGCTAATCCATAAAGAAGTGTGGGGTTATTGTGAAACTGGATGAAATTGCGCGCCTCGCGGGTGTTTCGCGCACGACGGCCAGCTATGTGATTAATGGCAAGGCTAAGCAGTATCGTGTCAGCGATAAAACCGTCGAGAAAGTGATGGCGGTGGTGCGTGAATATAATTACCACCCTAACGCGGTGGCGGCAGGGCTTCGCGCTGGTCGTACGCGCTCAATAGGGCTGGTAATCCCCGATTTGGAAAATACCAGCTACACCCGAATTGCCAACTATCTGGAACGCCAGGCACGCCAGCGCGGCTATCAGCTGCTGATCGCCTGTTCAGAAGATCAGCCCGATAATGAAATGCGCTGCGTGGAGCATCTGCTGCAGCGCCAGGTCGATGCGATTATCGTCTCGACCTCATTGCCGCCGGAACATCCGTTTTATCAGCGCTGGGTCAATGAGCCGCTGCCGATCATTGCGCTGGACCGTGCGCTGGATCGTGAACATTTCACCAGCGTGGTTGGTGCCGACCAAGACGATGCAGAAGCGCTCGGTGCTGAACTGCGTAAGCTGCCGGCGAAATCGGTGCTGTTCCTTGGCGCGCTGCCGGAGCTGTCCGTCAGCTTCTTGCGTGAGCTGGGCTTCCGCGATGCGTGGCATGGCGATGAACGACCAATCGACTTTATCTATGCCAACAGCTTTGAGCGCAGCGCTGCGGCGGCCCTGTTCGAAAATTATCTCGATACCCACGAGATGCCGGAAGCATTGTTCACCACCTCTTTCGGCCTGCTGCAGGGCGTGATGGACGTGACGCTGAAACGTGAAGAGCGTTTGCCACAGAATCTAGCGATTGCCACCTTTGGCGACCACGAACTGCTAGATTTTCTTGAGTGCCCGGTGCTGGCAGTTGGCCAATGTCATCGCGATGTGGCAGAACGCGTGCTGAAACTGGTTCTGGCCAGTCTGGATGAACCGCGCAAGCCAAAGCCGGGACTAAAGCGTATTCGCCGTAATCTTTATCGCCGTGGGCGTCTGAACCGCAAAGCAAACTAAGAGAGTGGGCGCGGCACGTCGCGCCCATTATTTCCGCACCCGTTTATCCAGAACCAATCTGAGCCACCTTTGGACCCCTCCTCACATTTAAGCGCCCGCGCTTGGCCAGATAGGTAAATAAAAGTAAAGCCCAGCAGCCAGCGTCAGCTTTTGATTATAGAACTTAACGTTAATGAATAAGTTGTTGCACCTGCCGCGACGCGCCTGACGCAGGAAATCTGCATCACGCTGGGAAAGTGTTAGGGGATGCCTTAAAATACCGCCGGTGTTGCAAAACGGGCAGTTTATTTTTGGGGCTGTCCTAGATAACTAAGATCATCTAGGATAGTGCCATGAGAAAAAGCAGACTCAGTCAGTACAAACAGGAACGGTTACTTGAACAGTTTATTGCAGGCTCCACAGCCCGTATTGCCGCAGAGCTGGTTGGTGTCCACAGGAACACTGCTGCATACTATTTTCACCGCCTCAGAGTGCTGATAGCCGAGCACGTAGATAGGCACTCCTGGTTTGATGGCGAGATTGAACTGGACGAAAGTTATTTTGGTGGTCGTCGTAAAGGTCAGCGTGGCAGAGGTGCTGCCGGAAAAGTGCCTGTTTTCGGGCTTCTCAAGCGTGGTGGTAAGGTGTATACCAAGGTCATACCCGATGCCAAATCACGCACATTACTGCCGATAATAGAGTCAAAAATTTACCCTGACAGCATCGTCTATACCGATAATTTTGCCAGTTATGATGTACTGGATGTGA
>NZ_MAYS01000480.1 GCF_001756855.1 Candidatus Erwinia dacicola
AGTCGACGGGGAAACTGCTGGGATAACGCCCCTATGGAGCGGTTCTTCCGGAGCCTGAAGACCGAATGGGTGCCGACGAAGGGCTATAACAGCTTCAGCGAAGCCCAGGGCGCGATAATCCACTATATAACGGGATATTACAGCGCTATCAGGCCCCATTGGTATAACGGTGGTCTGACGCCCAACAAATCTGAGCGGCTGTAGTACTTACAGTCTAATTTGAAAGATAAGATCTTTCAATAACACGAAAGGCTAACTCATCAATAACTTTGCAACAGTGCCCCTGATATAGAGTTTTGGCAACACCTACATACTACCCTTCGGGAGTCACACTCCCTACAGGGAACGTGCCTCCCGATCAATCAGGAGGTACGATGAGTAACATTTCATACGATGCAGCGGCATTTCTGCAACAGGCTTTCAGCCAGGAACAAGTGGAGGCGATTGTGAATTTTCAGAAGTCAGTTAATGCACAATTGGCAACCAGTGCAGAATTGCAGCAGGTTAAGGCTGAGTTGAAAGCTGATCTGAAGACTGAGATATCTCAGTTTGAGGTTCGTCTGAATCAACGTCTTAATACAACAATCTTTGCGGCTGTCGGTGTGATTGCAACACTGATCACCGTGCTGAAGTTGTTTGCTTAACCTTCCAGCTCGCGCCGACAACTAAGCTCATCTTCAGAGACGACGCATGCCACCTCAACGGGAATATCTCCCGATGGGGGAAATTCCCGTTTTTTAACGAGAACTTTCTATGGCCCTTCTAAACAACTCTATTGTTTCGCACGACGCTATGGCAGTCAGTATTGTTGCTTCCGCCTGGGATGCACTTTCAGGGCATCAGCCTGTCAGCGACGAAAGTCCCTATATGCACGGGCTTCTCGTTGGCTGTGCGCTGAATGCCTGGCAATCCAGGAACGCACCCGACACAGGGGAAAAGCCGGATACTGACCAGGTGAACTTTTCACTGCTTTGCCGTGCACGAGACAATACTGAACGGCGGTTCCACTTTAAAGTACAGTCCGTTTCGGATTTGCTGCTGGTGACGCTCGCCCGTTTACATTGATTTCAACTCTGTAGTGCCTTTTAGCACTGCGCCCTGTGGGGATTTATCCCCTTCAGGGATGAGTCCCCGCTTTTCTTTGCGAGGACTCAACAATGGGATACACCCACTACTTTAAACAGAACAAGCCGGTCGCCGATCAACAATGGACGCTGCTCACCGCGCAGGTGGCAAACGTTTTTCTTCTGATTCAGAACAGAGACGTGCTGGGTCAGGAGATTGTGATCTGTGATTCTACCGGAACCACTGTACTGCGGAAATGCGATGAGCTTTTTCGCAGAACGGCACCGGGATCGCAAAACTGTATCTCGTTCAACGGGCACGGGCTGCTCGACCTGGATCATGAGTCGTTTTTGCTCTGCCAGCACGCACAGCGTGACTGGTTCTGCAAAACGGCAGCCAAACCTTATGATTTTTTGGTTGTGGCGACGTTGATCCTGGCGAACACGTACTGCTCAGACTGCTACGAGATATCGTCTGATGGCGATGAACTGGACTGGTTGCCGGTTTTGCAGTGGCTGAAAGAGCACATCGATGCTCGTTGCTCTTTGCCGCTGAGGATCGAACCGGGTGTTTCACTGCCGTAATTACTTAAACCCCCATAGGGATAACGTCCCTGTGGGAGGTTATCCTTCATTTTGAAGGAGTTAACAACATGATTATGCTTAATAAGCAGAGAAATCACGACTATGAGGATACGTTGAGTGCGAAATTCGCCCTGATGCATTTCCTTGGCAGTATAACCTGGCGGTTATTGAAGGTCGCAGCTACCAGGGCCAAACCAGGCTACTGCTATGAGGAATGCAAAGATGAGGACGGATTTACGCCCGAAACGTATGAACTCTGGCATCTGGCAGCGTTGCTGGGGCGAGCTACTGCCTGCAACCCAATGTTTGATAAACCGATGCTTTCTCTGCTGGCGCGTGGTGTAAATCGGCTTGGTAATCTGGTTGATCCCGATTGCTGGCGTCGGTGTTTCACCGATGCGGTTAACCACTATCACGCAGAAGTGCTTATTGGTCGCCTGGAGGACGATTTGTCAACCTGGCATGAGGGCGAGTGATACTTTTTTATTAACTTACCCACAAGGGGATTTATCCCCTTGTGGGGTAAATCCTCTTTTTTTTGAGGATTTACCCATGAGAAATCAAGAAAAACGTGACCTGTATCAGGAAGTGACCGACAAGGTGATCGCCGCAATTGAAAAAGGCACTTCACCCTGGCAGAAACCCTGGAGATCGGCAGTGTCGCTACCGATGTAAAACTGGCCCACCTGCCGATGTAAATCTGACCCACCCAGGGTAAAAATGGCAGTTTTAAGGCACTGCCAATGATGACATTGGAGACCAGAGTGGAGATGAGTGTTTTACATCGTCAGGGCATGTCGATACGCGCCATCGCGCGCCAGCTTTCATGCTCTCGTGAGACCGTTCGCAGATATATCCGTAGCCCCGCTGCCCGTAGCGGATATCCGCTACAAGCCTCGCGCACCCAGACCCTGCAAGCTTGACCCGTTCAAGCCCTATATCCTTGAGCGCGTGGCCGCT
>NZ_MAYS01000481.1 GCF_001756855.1 Candidatus Erwinia dacicola
TCTAGGACAGCCCCAATAAATATATGCGAGGAAATTATGACAACCCGTTATGACAGTGATTTTTACGGCTGGACTCAGGAGCAGGCGGATTTAATTCGTGCTGGTAACTTTGAACAGCTGGATACAGACAACCTTCTGGAGGAAATAGAGTCTATGGGTCGCAGTGAGCGTAGAGAACTGGAATCAAGACTCGAAAAACTTCTATCACACATGCTGAAATGGCGTTATCAGGACAGTCGGCGCGGAAAAATTTGGCTGCTGACCATTAAGGAACAGAGACGCAAATTTGCCGATTGCCTGGAGGAAAATCCCAGCCTGAAAAGCCGCCTTGATGACCGTCTTATTAAGGTTTATCTCTATGCAAAAATATCGGCGTCTAAGGAAACCGGCATCAGTGAAAATGTGTTTCCTGACGTTTGCCCTTGGACGTTTGAGCAAATCATGGATACGGATTTTTACCCGCAATGAGTATTTCCGCTAAGGCAGTACGGTTTGATGAATACAATATGTGGGTGATGCTGAGTGATGCACGCACGCTGGGCGTGCCGCTGGCATGGTTCCCGAAACTGATGCACGCCAGCCCGGCGCAGCGTGAACACTTTGAACTGAGTGCGCGGGGACTTCACTGGGACGAACTGGACGAAGATATTTCCGTGGACGGACTTATCGCGGGTCGCAGTGATATCACTCAGCGAGCGCAACTGACGGCCTGACCAGTATGTTCACCTTGCTGGGAGAACGGGTAGCAGCGATCAACTATGGAAGCACGCGGGGTGATGTTTCTGATCGTGAACTGCTGGCAATGTACAAAAATTCGTGGGTGGTGAAGAAATTTATCGATAAAACCGCCGACGATATGTTGAAAATGCCACGTGAAATCATCGGAGGTGTGCCGGAGGATGTGAGAAGTCGTGCAAACGAGTTGGAAAATTCACTGAACGTGCAGGGTGTTTACCGCGAGGCACTGACGTGGGCTTTTTTGCTGGGTGACTCATTGATTGTGGCCATTACCGATTGTGATGACGATGCGATAGACACTCCTTTGGCACTTGGAACTGAAGATGTCATCAAGTTTCTGGTGTTGAGCAAAGGCGAGTATGAGCCTGACAGCAAGGTGATTAGTGATATTTCCTCACCGGCACTGTTGCAAGGATATTGGTTAGCCCTTCGTGTTATTGAAAGGTCT
>NZ_MAYS01000482.1 GCF_001756855.1 Candidatus Erwinia dacicola
TACAGATAAGCCCAGCGTCCGTTGACCTTCACGTAGGTTTCATCGAGATGCCATGAGCCAAAACCGGAAGGTTGACGCCAGTACCAGCGCCGCCGCTTTTCCATCTCAGGTGCAGAACGCTGAACCCATCGATAAATCGTGGTGTGATCGACATTTACCCCTCGCTCAGCCAGCATCTCCTGCAGCTCACGATAACTGATGCCATATTTGCAGTACCAGCGGACGGCCCACAGGATAATATGACGCTCAAAATGTCGACCTTTAAATGGGTTCATGTGCTGCTCCTTCAACTAAACACTGGCATCAGTTTACCATCGCCAGATCTTTGCAACAGTGCCGTCCCCGGTAACGATGCTGCCATTGGTGTTGTAGCGATAGACGCGGCCCGCTCCACCAGCGCCGACAATCACCAGATCGGTATTCAGGGTTTGCACAGTTTACTCCCCATTATTGATGTTTTTCAGGCTTACCAGAGAGATAGCGGCAGACTTAGCCCGTCAGCCGCCGCCCGGTATAGGTGGGTTAAAAATGCGCTAATTTGATGTGTTCGGGAATTTGGGTGGGTTGCTGGCAAAAAGTCAGCGCAGGTGCCATAGAGGAAGATGAGGGTTTTATTTCATGGTGAATTGTGTGTTGCTGCGGCGACAGGTAGACTTCCTCTCCCTGACTGACTTAAAGGTAGCAACATGAGCGAAACGTCCAGCTGGCAGCCAAGCGCACCCATCGCAAACTTATTTAAACGTGCGGTAATTATGGCTGAAATCCGGCGTTTCTTTGCCGATCGTGGCGTTCTGGAAGTGGAAACCCCGGCAATGAGCCAGGCGACGGTGACCGATATCCACTTGTTCCCGTTCCAGACGCGTTTTGTCGGTCCGGGGGCTGCGGCAGGGGTGGATCTCTACCTGATGACCAGCCCGGAGTACCATATGAAGCGCCTGCTGGCAGCCGGAAGCGGCCCAACTTATCAGCTGTGCCGCAGCTTCCGCAATGAAGAGATGGGTCGTCACCATAACCCGGAATTCACCATGTTGGAGTGGTATCGTCCGCACTACGATATGTATCGCCTGATGAATGAGGTTGATGACCTGATGCAGCAGGTACTGGAGTGCGCCCCGGCAGAAACCCTCTCTTACGAGCAGGCGTTTATCCGCCATCTGGAGATTGACCCGCTGTCGGCGGATAAAGCGCAGCTGCGCGAAGTGGCAGAGAAACTTGGAGCGGGCGATCTGGCCAACCGCGAGGAAGATCGCGATACCCTGCTGCAGCTGCTGTTTATGCTCGGCGTGGAGCCGGAGATCGGCAAAGAGAAACCCGCCTTTGTTTACCACTTCCCGGCCACCCAGGCGGCGCTGGCGAAGATCAGCACCGAAGATTACCGCGTGGCAGAGCGTTTTGAGGTCTACTTCAAGGGTATCGAGCTAGCGAACGGCTTCCGTGAATTGACCGACAGCCGCGAGCAGCGGCGGCGCTTTGAGCAGGATAACCGCAAGCGCGCCAAGGCCGGGCTGCCGCAGCAGCCAATTGATACCAACCTGCTGGATGCTCTAGCGCACGGTATGCCTGACTGTTCCGGCGTGGCGCTGGGCGTCGATCGTATTGTGATGCTGGCGCTGAAGGCGGAAAAGCTGAGCGATGTGATCGCGTTTACCGTAGATCGTTGTTAAGCTAGGTTTTACCTTGGCGTCAGCTTTGCATCCCGAGTGTCCGCGCCGCTTCCACCAACGCATAGTGGTAGCCGCGAATGCCGTAACCGCAGATCACGCCCTGCGCCACGTCTGACAGATATGAATGATAATGGAATGGCTCATGCTTGTGCACGTTGGTTATATGCACCTCCCACAGCGGCAGCACGACGGTTGTGACCGCATCACGGATTGCCACCGACGTGTGCGTCCACGCCGCGGGATTGATAACCAGCGCCTGCGCATGCAGGCGCGCTTGCTGGATCCACTCAATCATCTCGCCTTCGTGGTTGCTCTGGAAAAACTCAATTGCCACGTCCAGCTCCTGCGCGCTGGCGCGGCACAGCGCTTCAATGTCAATACTGATCGAATTCTGACCCACCC
>NZ_MAYS01000483.1 GCF_001756855.1 Candidatus Erwinia dacicola
CACCTGGCGCGAGGTCGCGGCCCAGCTGGAAAGAACTTCCCGGCAGTCACAGAGATGATGGACAAAGCGGAGGCGGAGGGGCTGGCGTACTTCGGGTTCCCGGGAGCGCACCGGGTGAAAATCCACTCCACGAACACGCTGGAGCGCCTGAATAAAGAGGTAAAGCGGCGTTCCCACGTGGTGGGTATCTTCCCCAACGAAGAGAGCATAACCCGGCTTCTGGGTGCGGTGCTGACGGAGCAGAACGAAGAATGGCTGTTGCAGAACCGCTACCTGCCGCAGCACAGCATGGCGGAGATAGAGCAGACCGCTGAAAACGATGTGATCGAGGCGCTGCCACTCAGCGCTTAACAGACATATTACCGGACCGGAAGGCTGGATCTGAATTTACACCACCTTGACGGACTCGACCGCATTGACGCCATCAGCGATAAGCTGGAGCGTCGCCATCCGCATATCTTTGCCGATGCCTAGGTGAGCGGCAGTGCTGAGGTGCTGGTTAACTAGGAAAAAATCAAAAGCGACGAAAATGCGGAGAAAGCACAGGATTCGGTGCTCGACGATATTCCTGCCGCGCTGCCAGCGCTGATGCGCGCCCATAAAATCCAGAAACGCTGCAGCCGCGTGGGCTTTGACTGGACCACCATCGGGCCGGTGCTGGACAAAGTACACGAAAAAATTGATGAGGTGATGCACGAAGCGCAGCAGGCGGTTATCGACCAAGACAAGCTGAAAGAGGAGATCGGCGACCTGCTGTTTGCCACGGTTAACCTCTCGCGCTACCTCGGCAGTAAGGCGGTGAATGCGGTGGACCGCACACAACCGGAAACGATCAATTGTCGCACCCGGAGGATTCGGGTATACTATCTCCCCGTCTTGGTTATTCATTCCATTGTCTTTAAACCTACATTCTCAGGTTCAGCATGACAACGAACTATATATTTGTGACCGGCGGGGTCGTTTCCTCTCTGGGTAAAGGCATTGCCGCAGCTTCCCTGGCCGCCATTCTTGAAGCACGTGGTCTTAATGTGACCATCATGAAGCTGGACCCATACATCAACGTGGATCCGGGCACCATGAGCCCGACTCAGCACGGTGAGGTCTTCGTAACCGATGACGGCGCAGAGACCGATCTTGACCTCGGTCACTACGAGCGCTTTATCCGTACCAAAATGAGCCGTCGTAATAACTTCACCACTGGCCGTATCTACTCAGAAGTGCTGCGCAAAGAGCGTCGCGGTGACTATCTGGGTGCGACCATTCAGGTGATCCCACATATTACCAATGCGATCAAAGAGCGCATCATCGAAGGCGGCGAAGGCCACGATGTGGTGCTGGTTGAAATTGGTGGCACCGTGGGTGACATTGAATCCCTGCCGTTCCTCGAAGCGATTCGCCAGATGGCGGTAGATGTAGGCCGTGAGCACACCATGTATATGCACCTGACGCTGGTGCCTTATATGGCTGCTGCGGGCGAAGTGAAAACCAAGCCAACCCAGCACTCGGTGAAAGAGCTGCTGTCGATCGGTATTCAGCCGGACGTGCTGATCTGCCGTTCTGACCGCGCTGTACCGACCAACGAGCGGGCGAAAATCGCGCTGTTCTGTAACGTGCCGGAAAAAGGAGTTATTTCACTGAAAGATGTCGACTCCATCTACAAAATTCTTGGCATGCTAAAATCGCAGGGTTTGGATGACTATATCTGTAAGCGCTTCAACCTTAATGCTCCGGAAGCCAACTTGGTCGAGTGGGAGCAGGTGATTTACGAAGAGGCCAATCCAGGCGGCGAAGTGAACATCGGTATGGTCGGCAAATATGTCGAGCTGCCGGATGCTTACAAGTCGGTGATTGAAGCGCTGAAACACGGCGGCCTGAAAAATCGCGTCACCGTAAATATCAAACTGATTGACTCACAGGATGTTGAAACCCGTGGTGTGGAATTGCTGAAGGATCTGGATGCTATCCTTATTCCTGGCGGCTTCGGCTATCGCGGCGTGGAAGGCAAACTAATGACGGCGCAGTACGCGCGCGAAAACAACATCCCTTACCTTGGCATCTGCCTAGGGATGCAGGTTGCGCTGATGGAATTCGCCCGCAACGTGGCACATATGGAGTGCGCGAACTCGACTGAATTCGTCCCGGACTGTAAGTACCCGGTGGTGGCGCTGATTACCGAATGGCGCGACGAAGACGGCAACGTCGAACAACGCACTGAGCAGAGCGATCTGGGCGGCACCATGCGCCTTGGCAGCCAGCAGTGTCAGCTGACCGAAAACAGTCTGGTGCGGAAGCTGTACGGCTCTGACACCATCGTTGAGCGTCACCGTCATCGTTATGAAGTAAACAATATGCTACTGAAGAAGATTGAGGCGGCTGGATTACGTGTCGCAGGCCGCTCAGGGGATGACCAGCTGGTTGAGCTCATTGAGCTTCCTGACCACCCTTGGTATGTTGCGTGTCAGTTCCACCCGGAATTCACCTCAACACCTCGAGATGGGCATCCGCTGTTCAGCGGCTTTGTAAAAGCCGCCATCGAGTACCAGAAGCGTTTGGCAAAATAAGTGTTTTCATAACAGCCTGAAAATTTGAATGTTTCAGGCTGTTTGCGTCTAAGTTTTAAGTTAACTTGTACTGAGGAAAAACTAATGTCCAAAATAGTTAAAGTCATCGGTCGCGAAATCATCGACTCCCGTGGAAACCCGACCGTTGAAGCTGAAGTTCATCTGGAAGGTAGCTTTGTAGGTCTGGCAGCAGCGCCATCAGGTGCTTCTACTGGTTCTCGCGAAGCGCTGGAACTGCGTGACGATGACAAATCTCGTTTCCTAGGTAAAGGCGTAACCAAAGCGGTAGCCGCCGTTAACGGACCAATCGCTAACGCGGTAACCGGTAAAGATGCGAAAGACCAAGCCAACATCGACAAGATCATGATCGATCTTGACGGTACTGAGAACAAATCTCAGTTTGGTGCTAACGCCATCTTGGCCGTTTCCCTAGCAGCGGCCAAAGCAGCCGCTGCTGCTAAAGGCATGCCACTGTACGAGCACATCGCTGAACTGAATGGCACCCCAGGCAAGTTTTCTATGCCACTGCCAATGATGAACATCATCAACGGCGGCGAGCACGCAGACAACAACGTCGACATTCAGGAATTCATGATCCAGCCTGTTGGTGCGAAAACCCTGAAAGAAGCTGTGCGTATGGGTTCTGAAGTTTTCCATACCTTGGCAAAAGTTCTGAAGTCAAAAGGCATGGGCACTGCGGTAGGTGACGAAGGTGGCTACGCGCCAAACCTAGGTTCCAATGCCGAAGCACTTGCTGTTATCGCTGAAGCGGTAAAAGCAGCAGGCTACGAACTGGGCAAAGACATTACCTTGGCGATGGACTGCGCAGCATCAGAATTCTACAAAGACGGCAAGTACGTGCTGGCAGGCGAAGGCAACAAATCCTTCACTTCTGAAAAGTTCACTCACTTCTTGGAAGACCTGACTAAACAGTACCCAATCGTCTCTATCGAAGACGGTCTGGATGAATCTGACTGGGCTGGTTTCGCCTATCAGACCAAAGTGCTGGGGGACAAAATCCAGCTGGTTGGTGACGATCTGTTCGTTACCAACACCAAGATCCTGAAAGAAGGTATCGACAAAGGCATCGCTAACTCCATCCTGATCAAATTCAACCAGATCGGTTCACTGACCGAAACGCTGGCTGCGATCAAAATGGCAAAAGACGCCGGTTACACTGCGGTGATCTCTCACCGTTCAGGTGAAACTGAAGATGCCACCATCGCTGACTTGGCGGTGGGTACTGCTGCAGGCCAGATTAAAACTGGTTCTATGAGCCGTTCTGACCGTGTAGCTAAGTATAACCAGCTGATCCGTATTGAAGAAGCGCTGGGCAACCGTGCCCTATTCAACGGCCTGAAAGAAGTTAAAGGCCAGTAAGCTGCTGATATCTGGAGCCTGATGGGCTGAGGATTATCTGAAAAGCCTCGTCTGCGGACGAGGCTTTTTGCTTGTTATATTATTTTCAGTGAGTTAGCCGATAATTCTTCCGATGCAGAAAAGTCCTAGTTCATGATTAGGAGATTGA
>NZ_MAYS01000484.1 GCF_001756855.1 Candidatus Erwinia dacicola
CATTCGCAGTCGGGCAGGACGTGTTGTTGCTCAGCAATCCACTGTTCGGTGGACTTCATGCTGCAGGCCTTTGACTTGCAGCTCTGGCAGAAGAAGCGGGAGTGGGTACAGTCAGGTGAAGCGCAGGTGAAGCGCAGCAGTAGCGGCGCACACCCATAGCGCAGGTGCCGCAGGCGAGCATGCGCTCAACGGCGAGTTGGGTCCACTGGCTGACGCTGTCGCCATGTTTTTCGAGATAGCGGTTCCAGCCGTCATCGACGGTGAAAAGGAGTTTGGCGGGACGCGGGATATACATGGAGCTGAGTATAAAGCGGAGCTCCAGTCATGCAAAGCACCGGAACGGCGAAGCCGTGACGCTCGCCCTGTAAGGGCGCTACGTTCATTTCCGGTCGGCTCTTGCTGCTAACCCGGATAGATCCCGCGGTCCTTACGTGCCATCAGGATGCGCTCACATGCCACGATATAGGCGGCGGTGCGCAGGCTGCACGTCTCCTCATGCGCTTTATCCCAGACGTGGACCATCGCTTCGGTCATGAGCTTATCCATGCGCTTGTTAATTTCGTCCTCGCTCCAGAAGAAGCTTGCCATATCCTGCACCCATTCAAAGTAGCTGACGGTGACGCCCCCGGCGTTACATACTACGTCCGGCACTACGGTAATACCGCGTGAGGCCAGCACGTCATCGGCTTCCGGGAAGGTTGGGCCGTTTGCGCCTTCCAGCACGATACGGCAGTGCAGTTTTTCCGCATGCTGACGGGTGATCTGACCTTCCAGCGCGGCAGGGATCAGAATCTCCATTTCCACGTCCCAGAATGCCTCATCGCTGATCACGTCTGCGCCGCTGAAACCGGCGATCTTTTTATTGGCTGCCTGCCACTCGCTTAACGCGACTAGGTCGATGCCTGCCGCGTTGAACAGCGTGTCACTGTGATCCTGAATCGCCACAACGCGTGCCCCGGCATCGTTAAACAAGCGCGCTGCTTCGCTACCGACGTTACCAAAGCCCTGCACGGCAACTCGCGCACCTTCGATTTCAATGCCGCTGCGGCGAGCCACTTCGCGGCCAGTAATAAATACGCCGCGACCGGTGGCTTTTTCGCGCCCCAGTGAACCGCCAAGGTGGATAGGCTTACCGGTCACCACGCCCGTAATGGTGGTGCCGTGATTAATTGAGTAAGTGTCCATCATCCACGCCATCACTTTTGCATTGGTGCCAACGTCCGGTGCAGGAATATCTTTTTGCGGGCCGATGAACAGGCTAATTTCGCTGGTGTAGCGGCGGGTCAGGCGCTCAAGCTCGCTTTCGGACAGCGCAAACGGGTCGACGCGGATCCCGCCCTTGGCTCCGCCATACGGCAAGTTAACCGCCGCACATTTGATCGTCATCCACGCCGAAAGCGCCATGACTTCATTAAGATCAACATTAGGATGGTAACGAATACCGCCTTTACCCGGGCCGCGCGACAGGTTGTGCTGCACGCGGAAGCCTTCGAAGTGGCGGATGCTGCCGTCGTCCATTTGCAGCGGAATGTCTACAATCAGTGCACGTTTCGGATGACGCAGGGTATCCACCCAGCGCGACAGGTCGCCAAGATAAGGCGCGACTCGATCGATCTGCTGCAGATAGGTTGACCAGGCCGTCTTGCTGCCTTCAGAAACGTAAGAAAGCTTTTCCATAACAAACCTTCATATGTGTAGAGCTTGTCCGTCAGGGGTACATGCCGTGCGGGGAGCTCTTAGTTATAAATACTGTCATACCGTGTATGACTCAGTGAATCTCACTAACTCGCCACTAATTTAACATCAAAAAAAGGTTTCAAAGTTTTTTTTTAAAAATGTGAAATCCTGTCTTTTAAATGCAATCAGACCAACTGCATAATTATCAGGTAAGCCAGCGTTGGCTTAACAGACCGACAGTTGGCAGGCGGTAGTTATGCAGCTAAATAGCATGGCTGCTGTTTTCTTTATATTTTTCAGAAAGTTGAATGCGATTAAACTTTGGCGGTAATGACTGTTTTTCCCATTGTTAATGCGTTAATTGGTCATCACCTCACCACCATAGGAGAAGTCACCATGTCAATCAATGCAGAACAGGTAAGTGTAGTGGTCAACTGATACTGGCCACAGCATTAGACTGTAAGTAGTACAGCCGCTCAGATTCGTTGGGCGTCAGACCG
>NZ_MAYS01000485.1 GCF_001756855.1 Candidatus Erwinia dacicola
TTCCAGTTCCAGTTCCAGCGCAAGATTACAATGGTTATTAGCTCACCACAATAGAAAAGAGCGCCGAAGCGCTCTTTTCTATTGCTTTGGCAGAGCGAACTCTGCCAGTTCAAATCATCACAATTAAGCAATAACTTTAGCAACAACACCTGCACCAACGGTACGACCACCTTCACGGATTGCGAAACGCAGACCGTCGTCCATTGCGATTGGTTTGATCAGTTCAACAACCAGCTTGATGTTGTCGCCTGGCATGACCATTTCAACGCCTTCTGGCAGTTCGATGGTACCGGTCACATCAGTCGTACGGAAGTAGAACTGTGGACGGTAACCTTTGAAAAATGGGCTATGACGGCCGCCTTCTTCTTTAGTCAGAATATAAACTTCTGATTCGAACTTGGTGTGTGGATTGATTGAGCCTGGCTTAGCCAGAACCTGGCCGCGCTCAACGTCTTCACGCTTAATACCGCGCAGCAGGATACCACAGTTCTCGCCTGCACGACCTTCGTCCAGCAGCTTACGGAACATTTCAACGCCGGTACAGGTAGATTTCACGGTATCTTTCAGACCCACGATCTCAACTTCTTCACCCACTTTAACGATACCGCGCTCTACACGACCAGTAACAACAGTACCACGACCGGAGATGGAGAATACGTCTTCGATTGGCAGCAGGAATGGCTTATCAATCGCACGCTCTGGCTCTGGGATGTAGCTGTCCAAATGCTCAGCTAGTTCGATGATTTTCGCTTCCCAGTCAGCTTCGCCCTGCAGTGCTTTCAATGCAGAACCGCGAACGATTGGCAGGTCATCACCAGGGAAATCGTAGGCAGACAGCAGCTCACGCACTTCCATTTCAACCAGCTCCAGCAGCTCTTCGTCATCAACCATGTCACATTTGTTCATGAACACGATGATGAAAGGAACGCCAACCTGACGACCCAGCAGGATGTGCTCACGGGTCTGCGGCATTGGGCCATCAGTCGCAGCAACAACCAAGATCGCGCCGTCCATCTGAGCAGCACCGGTGATCATATTTTTCACGTAGTCGGCATGGCCTGGGCAGTCAACGTGCGCGTAGTGACGAGTTGGGGTATCATATTCAACGTGAGAAGTGTTGATGGTGATACCACGTGCTTTTTCTTCTGGCGCGTTATCGATCTGGTCGAACGCACGAGCAGAACCGCCATAGGTTTTAGCCAGAACGGTAGTGATAGCAGCAGTCAGGGTAGTTTTACCGTGGTCAACGTGGCCGATAGTACCAACGTTGACGTGCGGTTTGGAACGTTCAAATTTCTCTTTAGACACGACGATATTCCTTACTTTAATGCTCACCCTTTGGTGAGAGCATAGGATCAATATTTAAACTGTAGCTTATTTGCTACGAGCTTCAATTACGGCCTGAGCGACGTTGTTCGGCGCATCATCATACTTCAGGAACTCCATGGAGTACGAAGCACGGCCTTTCGTCAGAGAACGCAACTGAGTCGCGTATCCGAACATTTCAGACAGCGGAACCTCAGCATAAATCTGAACGCCAGTAGCGTTAGATTCTTGTCCTTTGAGCATACCACGACGACGGCTAAGGTCACCGATAACGTCACCGGTATTCTCTTCAGGAGTCTCTACTTCAACCTTCATGATTGGTTCAAGCAGTACCGGCGTTGCTTTCTTAAAGCCGTCTTTGAACGCAATAGAAGCCGCCAGTTTAAACGCCAGTTCTGAGGAGTCAACATCATGGTATGAACCAAAGTGCAGACGAACGCCGAGATCTACTACTGGGTAACCAGCCAGTGGACCTGATTTCATCTGTTCCTGAATACCTTTGTCAACCGCAGGGATGTATTCACCAGGAATCACACCACCTTTAATATCATTGATGAATTCGTAACCTTTAAGGGTAACGCCCGGCTCCAGTGGGTACATGTCGATAACAACATGACCGTACTGACCACGACCACCAGACTGTTTGGCGTGTTTACCTTCGATATCGGTAACTTTCGTACGAATCGCTTCGCGGTAAGCAACCTGAGGTTTACCGACGTTGGCTTCAACGTTGAATTCACGCTTCATACGGTCAGCGATGATGTCTAGGTGCAGCTCACCCATACCAGCGATGATAGTCTGGTTAGTCTCTTCGTCAGTCCATACGCGGAATGACGGGTCTTCTTTAGCCAGACGACCCAGAGCTAGACCCATTTTTTCCTGGTCAGCTTTGGTTTTCGGCTCTACAGCGATGGATATTACCGGCTCAGGGAATTCCATACGCTCCAAAATGATGACGTTGTCCGGATCACAAAGGGTGTCACCAGTGGTCACGTCTTTCAGACCGATCGCGGCGGCGATATCGCCTGCACGAACTTCTTTGATCTCTTCACGCTTGTTAGCGTGCATCTGTACGATACGGCCCAGACGCTCACGAGCAGATTTAACAGGGTTGAACACGGCATCACCTGAGTTTACTACACCAGAGTAAACGCGGAAGAAGGTCAGGTTGCCCACAAATGGGTCGGTAGCAATTTTAAACGCCAGAGCAGCAAACGGCTCTTTGTCATCTGAGTGACGAACAGCTGGAGTGTTTTTACCATCGTCCAACATACCGTTAATCGCGGTAACGTCGGTCGGTGCTGGCAGATACTCAATGACCGCATCCAGCATCGCCTGAACACCTTTGTTCTTAAATGCAGAACCACAGGTAACCAAGATGATTTCGCTGTTCAGAACGCGCTGACGCAGAGAAGTTTTGATCTCTTCTTCAGTCAGCTCTTCGCCGCCAAAGAACTTTTCTATCAGCTCATCAGAGCCTTCAACTGCAGCTTCAACCAGCTTGCCACGCCACTCTTCGGCCAGTTCCTGCATATCAGCTGGGATATCTTCGTATTCGAAGGTGACCCCTTGATCGGCTTCGTTCCAGTTGATCGCTTTCATTTTCACTAGGTCAACAACACCGGTGAATTTCTCTTCTGCGCCGATAGCCAACTGCAATGGCACCGGGTTTGCACCTAGGCGCTTTTCCATCTGGTCAACAACTTTCAGGAAGTTTGCACCCATACGGTCCATTTTGTTAACGAACGCAATACGTGGAACTTTGTACTTGTTAGCCTGGCGCCATACGGTCTCAGACTGTGGCTGAACGCCACCAACTGCACAGTAAACCATTACCGCGCCATCAAGCACACGCATAGAACGCTCAACTTCGATGGTGAAGTCAACGTGTCCTGGGGTGTCGATGATGTTTACGTGGTGTGGCTCAAATTGCTTAGCCATACCAGACCAGTAACAGGTGGTCGCAGCGGAAGTGATGGTAATACCACGTTCCTGTTCCTGCTCCATCCAGTCCATGGTTGCTGCGCCGTCATGTACCTCACCGATTTTGTGGTTTACACCGGTGTAGAACAGAACACGTTCGGTAGTTGTAGTCTTACCGGCGTCGATGTGCGCACTGATACCGATGTTACGATAGCGTTCAATGGGTGTTTTACGAGCCATTTGATTCCTCTGATTCTTAGACGTCCTAAGTTAAAAAATCCCAGCAGGTGAGTCACTGGGACGCCCGCTGGGTTTATAACAACTACAGTGCTATTACCAGCGGTAGTGAGCGAACGCCTTGTTGGCTTCGGCCATACGGTGAACATCTTCACGTTTCTTAACTGCAGTACCTTTGTTTTCTGCAGCATCAGAAAGTTCGTTCGCCAAGCGCAGAGCCATAGATTTATCACCGCGTTTACGAGCAGCTTCTACGATCCAACGCATTGCCAAGGCATTACGACGAACCGGACGGACTTCAATTGGTACCTGATAAGTAGAACCACCAACGCGACGGGATTTAACTTCCACGGCTGGACGGACGTTGTCTAGGGCTACTTCGAATGCTTCCAGCTCGTTTTTACCAGAACGCTGAGCCAAGGTCTCCAGCGCGTTATAAACGATAGCTTCAGCAGTAGATTTTTTACCATCTACCATCAGGATATTGACAAATTTGGCCAGCAATTCTGATCCGAACTTAGGATCTGGCAGGATTTTACGCTGACCAATGACGCGACGACGTGGCATGGAAATACTCCGTTATTAATTCAGGATTGTCCAAAACTCTACGAGTTTCTTATGACATTTAAGATAAAACGTTTGGCCTTACTTAACGGAGAACCATTAAGCCTTTGGCTTCTTCACACCGTACTTGGAGCGAGCCTGCTTACGATCTTTAACACCTGAGCAGTCCAGCGCGCCACGAACGGTGTGGTAACGTACACCTGGCAAGTCTTTTACACGACCACCACGGATCATGATCACGGAGTGTTCCTGCAGGTTATGACCTTCACCGCCGATGTAGGAGGTAACTTCAAAACCGTTGGTTAAGCGAACACGACATACTTTACGCAGTGCGGAGTTCGGTTTTTTAGGGGTAGTAGTGTATACACGAGTACATACACCACGTTTCTGCGGGCAGGCTTCCAGCGCAGGGACGTTGCTCTTTGCAACTTTGCGTACGCGTGGTTTGCGAACTAGCTGGTTAACTGTTGCCATTAAATAGCTCCTAGGATTTAGCTTCTGCTTCGTAAACACGTAATAAATCGCCTCGTGAAATAACGAGGCTGCAAAATTTTAAGGCTGAGATCAAAAGGTGTCAAGAAATAACCAGAATTACTACTGTCACCAAGTCATTTGCTGCGGGTTCTTTACAACCAGCGCAACGAAGTTAGTATAACCTACTGACACCACATTGGTTGAAATTTGAGCAGATAACCCACGCGCCTCGACATCTTCCTGCAGCACGTAGAGTGAGATGGGGGCATTTAGCAAGGCTTCAAGGGCAGGACTGCCTTCCAGAGCCGCAATCACCCCATCCTGTAGCAGTAGCACATCATCACCGTCACCCAGCAGGCGCAGCAACGCTGCAATATCGCAGCGGAAAGGTGACGTCATCAGGGTATGCAGCATGGTTTCCTCAGAAGGTAATTACCCGGTCATAGTCGTTCAGGGTCTGGCGCAGGTCAGCAATCGTTAATATCTCAGCAGGCAGCACGCGGGCCGCGTCGGCAGCAATACCTCGTTCTGCTAACGCCGCGGCGCACAGATAGCAGCGTTCAACGTCATACATCGGCAGCACACCAAAGGTAGCGATGTAGTTGCGCGCCAGAATCTGCTGCGGCTGCTGACCCGCAGTGAGCTGCAGTACGCCATCGCTTACAAAGAACAGCGCGATATCCTCGCTGAATGCCGACGTCGCCAGCACAGCATCCAGCCCTTCCCGCCCGGCACTGGTGCCGTGCGGCGCCTGAGTAAATACGAAAGCGATACGATTCATCAGAACTGCACCATGCGATTACAGCTGAGGGCGGCCTCCGCCAGCGCGCCCAGCCCGCTGAGCTGAAAACCTGTGGCCAGATTAGCCACAGGCAGGCCAAGGCTGGCGGCTTCTAGCTCATCGGCCACGCCACGGCGCAGCGCCGCCGCCACGCAGATATTCAGCGCCACGCTGTGCTCTGTGTGCAGCTGCTGCCAGTGACGGGTCAGATCGGTTTCATCGCTGGCCGGGGCATTAAGTAGACTGGCATTCAGTACCCCTTCGCGATAGAAAAACACGCTTTCCAGTTCATGCATCTGCGCCAGCAGCTCGCGAGCAAACAGCCAAGCGCTACTGGCCTGCTGCGTGCCATAAGCTGGGCCGGTCACCATCAGGCAAAAACGCATTACTTATCCTAGCCGTGGAAATCGCCATTCTTGAACTGGCGAATGTAGAGATAGACCGTGTGCTTGGAGATATTCAGGCGGTCCGCTACTTGGTTTATCGCATCTTTGATATTAAAGATCCCTTTCTCATACAAATTGAGCACGATTTGGCGATTCTTGGCGTTGTTGGACACATTGCGGTCAGCGCTGACTTCTTCAATCGAGAATTCCAGCGTCTGCATCACCAAGTCTTCCACCGAGGAGGCGAAGTTGACCGAGGAGGCTACTTCCTGCGTCTCGGGCGGCATGAACGTCGCCATAATCTGTGAAAACGGCACATCAAGGTTCATGTTGATGCACAGCAGGCCAATCACCCGCTGTTCGCGATTGCGGATAGCAATGGTCACCGACTTCATCAGCGCGCCGCTTTTGGCACGGGTAAAGTAGGCTTTCGAGACACTACTGTCAGTACCCGTCATATCGTGCAGCATGCGCAGCGCGAGATCGGTGATTGGCGATCCAATTTTGCGCCCGGTATGTTCACCATTGGCAATACGCACCGCCGAGCACTTCAGGTCTTCCAGCGAGTGAAGCACGATTTCGCAGTGCGAACCGATAAGCATCGCAAGGCCATCAACAACAGCTTCGTAAGATTTGAGAATTTCGAAATCCCCAGCCGTGAATGGATGCTGTTCAAGCGACTCCAAATCCGCGACGTCACCGAAGAACAGTGAATTAGACATGACGACACCACCCTTTGACCAGAGCCTGTCACACGGCACCAAGGCAGACTCATTCTTATTAAATGCGCGCCGGATAGTCTAGCAAATATGACAAAGGCGTGTCCCAGACCTTTGTCGTGAAATGCAATCTAACGCAAAAACTAGGGAAATAGCAGTGCTGGCGGTGGCAGGCATTACTGCTTAGCTTTCGCATCACCAGCGGCTGGTGCGGCACAGGCCTTCACTGCAGCTTTAATGCCCAGCAGTTCAATGTCAAATACCAGCCTGGAGTTAGCCGGAATACCCGGAACGCCATTTTTGGCGTAAGCCAAGTTCGGTGGGATCACCAGCTTGATTTTGCCGCCTCTCTTCACGTGCTTCAGGCCTTCCGTCTAGCCAAGGATAACACCATCCAAGCGGAATGACAGCCGCTCGCCGCGGGTGTAAGAGTTATCGAACTCGGTGCCGTCAATCAGCGTCCCTTTGTAGTTCACCACAACGGTGTCGCTGTCAGTAGGCGCGCTGCCAGTTGCCTCTTTCTCTACCTAGTAAAGCAGAACCTATTAGAGCAGACCGGATTCGGTTTTCTTCACGCCTTTCTCTTTAGCTAATTTAGCCGCGTAAGCGTCACCCGTTTTCTGTCGCATCTTTTTCTATCTTCGCCTGAGAAGCACTGGCAGCCATTGTCAGCGTAGCATTCAGCGCGACGGCCATCGTGGTAGCTGACAATGTGACTTTAAACAGTGATTTCATCGATTTTTCCAAATCACCTTGGGAATCGTTTGCAGACCTACGGTCTGAAATATAACTGGGGTGAGCTGAAAAAACAATCTCGCCATGACAAAGTGAAGTTAACTTCCGACCACATATACACATATATTCGCCCGAAATATCTCACCACAGGAATGGAGTCAGTTAAACGACTTTTCAACCTCTGGCGGCTAATTTACCTCGTTTCGCCTACTTCTGCCTGCATTTTACCGCTAGAATCGGGCAATTCGCTAGGACTGCACTTGGCTCGGTAGTAGCATCTGCACGCTGCTTCACCTCTTTATTCAGGCACTCCAGCGTGTTCGT
>NZ_MAYS01000486.1 GCF_001756855.1 Candidatus Erwinia dacicola
AAGGGCGCTACGTTCAATATTTAAGTCGTGCATCGCTTGTCCAAACTGGGTGTGTCCATCACCTTTAGTGGCATTTTTATTGTTAACTCGAAAAATACTCGCTTTGTCACTGTACAACGCAAGGGGGTTGCCATGTTTTTCTATATAGCCACGGGTTGCTTCAAAATAACTAAAGGTGGATTCAGATTTAACAAACCTTAATTGTATCAAAGCACTTGTTGCATCATCAACATAAACTAAAGCCGTACAAGCTGGCGCGCGATCTTTAAACCAATGGTGATCACACCCATCAATTTGGATAAGCTCTCCAGTACAGGCTCTTCGGTAGCGAGGTTGCTGGATTTTAGGGGCGCATTGTTTACGAGGAACCCACAAATCAGCTTTAATCATGAGTGTTCGAACGTAGCGCCCTTAAGGGCGCTACGTTCTTTGACCGACGGGCCATAGCATGCAGTGGCGCACGTGAGATCCGAAGGCAACGACTGACGAGACTTATTCGCCATCCTCCGACAACAAGGGCACGGGCGCTACCCACTTTTTTGTCGGCCATATTTAACGGCTTCTTTTGGCAGCTCGTTTTTCATGATTTTCTTGCCCAGCAGGCGCTGCAGCTCTTTAATTTGCTTCATTGCAGATGCCAGCTCCGATGCGGGTACGACCTGTTCTCCAGCAGTAACGGCGGTCAGGCTGCCTTCCTGATACAGCTTACGCCACAGGAACAGCTGACTGGCAGCAACACCATGCCGCCGGGTGACCAGAGAACACAGCCATACCGTGTTCAACGCTCAGCTGAACAATGGCAATTTTTTCCTGAACGCTGCGCTGTCTGCGTTTCTCTTGACCTAAAATATCAATCATCCGGATGCCAACGACTAGTCTAAAAACCAGTATTAAGACTATCACTAACTTAAAGTGATACCAACTGTCTGGAGATTCAGGGGGCCAGTCTACTCGGCAGTATCTTCCTCTGATATCAAGGGCCGATTGGAAAAAAAGATCGGCCCCTACACGGTATCTGAAAACATTGTCGCCCCCTGATTATATATGGGTCGACCTTTGGTTTCGGTCGACCCGCTCTATTCCGGTCGCACTTCCCCTGTGATTGTCATGCTATTATCTCTCTCCCCGTAAGGTCGGTCCCACATGGAGAGAGAAAGACCCGTTATGACCCAACGACTTATCCCCCTTATTTTTCTGCTGGTTATCAGCTTGTTCAGCGTGAATGCCAGCGTGTCACTGTTCGGGCAGAACAGTAACAGTCAGTTTGCTCCGGTCAATCAGGCCTTTATTTTTAATTTTTCTCAGAAAAATGACCAACTAATGCTTGGCTGGCAGGTCAAGCCTGGCTATTACCTCTATCGCCAGCAGATCAAAATCAGCGTACAGGGCGCGACCCTAGCGCAGTGGGAACTGCCCGCAGGTAAGCCACACGAAGATGAGTTCTACGGCAAGACTGAGATCTATCCTGACAGCCTGATGCTGCCGTTCACCATTGAACAGGGCGGGGACGGCTCGCAGATGACGGTAACCTATCAGGGCTGCGCCGCTGCCGGATTCTGCTACCCGCCGGAGACCCGCAGCGTGCCACTCAACTCCGTAGCAGCCCACAGCAGCGCCCCTGCGCCTGCACCATCAGCCGCCGTCAGCGCCGCGCCAGAGACCCGCAGCGATAACGCTCTGCCATTCTCCCCGCTGTGGGCATTGCTGATCGGGATTGGCGTGGCGTTCACCCCCTGCATGCTGCCAATGTATCCGCTGATCTCCGGCATTATCCTCGGCGGCAACCGCCAGTACCACCAGTACCGCCTGTTCGCGTTGGCGATGGTCTATGTGCAGGGAATGGCCCTGACCTACACCGTGATGGGGATTGTAGTCGCCGCTGCCGGGCTGCGCTTCCAGGCGGCGCTGCAGGCTCCCGCCGTCCTGATGGTGCTTTCTGCGTTGTTTATCGTGCTGGCGCTGTCGATGTTTGGCCTGTTCAGCCTGCAGCTGCCCTCTTCTCTGCAGACACGCCTGATGCTGTGGAGCAACCGCCAGCCGGGGGGGGCGCTGTCCGGCGTATTCCTGATGGGCGCGCTATCCGGGCTGATTTGCTCGCCGTGCACCACTGCTCCGCTCAGCGCCATGCTGTTGTATATCGCCCAGCGTGACAATATGCTGGCCGGTGGCGGCATTCTGTATCTCTACGCGCTGGGCATGGGCCTGCCGCTGATTGCCATTACGCTGTTTGGTAACCGCCTGCTGCCAAAAAGAGGCCCGTGGATGCAGACGGTCAAAGAGGGCTTTGGCTTCGTCATCCTCGCCCTGCCGGTCTTCCTGCTAAAACGCGTCATCGGCGATGCCTGGAGCCTGCGCCTGTGGAGCGCGCTGGGCGTGGTCTTCTTCGGCTGGGCATTTATCAGCAGCCTGAAAGCCAATCGCGGCTGGCTGCGCGTGCTGCAAATCCTGCTGCTGGGCGCGATGCTGATTGCTGCCCGCCCGTTACAGGACTGGGCCTTCGGCAACGCACTAATGGCAGAATCGGCAGCGCACCTCAGCTTTAACCGCATCAGCAGCGTTGAGCAGCTCAACCAGCAGCTGCAAAGCAGTGCAGGCAAAATCACCATGCTCGATCTGTATGCCGACTGGTGCGTAGCCTGCAAAGAGTTTGAGAAGTACACCTTCAGCGACGGCCAGGTGCAGAGCGCGCTCGGCCAGCTGCAGCTGTTACAGGCAGACGTCACCGTCAACAATGCCGCCCACAGCGCTCTGCTCCAGCACCTGAACGTGCTCGGCCTGCCGACCATTTTATTTTTCGATGCCAGTGGCCGTGAAATTCCTAGTTCGCGCGTCACCGGCTTGATGAAACCCGCCGCTTTCCGCACGCATTTGCAGAAACTGGCGCGTTAAACGACACTAAGGTTCGATAATGAAGTGTAAAAGAGGAGAACCGCGTGCAGCGTGAACACGTACTTGAACAGGCTCTGAACGTGCCGGAGCAGCATGGCTTAGCGGCGATGTATGGGTGTGCGCCGCTACT
>NZ_MAYS01000487.1 GCF_001756855.1 Candidatus Erwinia dacicola
GAGTATAAAGCGGAGCTCCGGTCATGCAAAGCACCGGAACGGCGAAGCCGTGACGCTCGCCCTGTAAGGGCGCTACGTTCTGCCTGAGTGAGCTGGTGCAGGACGTCATGCAAAAATTTGAGCTGACAGCTGAATCCCACCACCAGCATATGCGGGTAACTGCTGCGCCGGGCATTTCGCTGGTAACCGCCGATCTCGACATGATGGAGCGGGTGCTGACCAACCTGCTGGACAACGCCTTGCGCCATACGCCAGAGCATGGGCTAATTGAGATTGAGATGACGCAGCAGGTTGGTAAAGTACAGGTTCAGGTCAATGACAGCGGGCAGGGGATAGCCGCCGAACTGCGCGAAGATCTGTTTGTGCGCCCTTCACTGCTGAATGCGCGCAGGCATCGCGCTCGCGGTATGGGATTAATGATTGTGCGGCGTATTTTGCAGCTGCATGACAGCGATATTAAGCTGGGCGAGTGCCAGCAGCGCGGTGCCTTTTTCCAGTTTTTTGTGCCGAGTGTGAAAGAAGGGGCAGGTGAGGGGGCTGATCGAAAAAGAAGGTCAGCTCCTACAGATGTGGGCGTAGGGGGCGACCGCTTTTCTGGTCAACCCGATTTGTACCCGATCGATCAGGAAAGGATTTTCTTTTCGGCAAGATCGAGCGCAAAGTAGCTGAAAATAATACCGGCACCGACGCGTTTAATCGCCCCCAGACTTTCTAGCGTCACGTCGATCTCGCTGATGGCCCCCGCCTGCGCGCCGAACTTAATCATCGCGTACTCACCGCTTACCTGATACGCCGCCAACGGTAGACGGGTGTGTTCACGCACGTCGTGCAGGATATCCAGATAGGCACCCGCCGGTTTCACCATCAGCGCATCCGCACCTTCCGCTTCATCGATCAGCGATTCGCGGATCGCTTCACGGCGGTTCATCGGGTTCATCTGGTAGGTTTTACGGTCAACTTTCAGCGAGGTGCCCGCCGCTTCACGGAAAGGACCGTAGAAGGATGAGGCAAACTTGGTGGAGTAGGACATGATGGCGGTATCGGTAAAGCCTGCCGCATCCAGCGCCTGGCGGATCGCGCCCACTTGGCCGTCCATGGCTGCAGAAGGGGCAATAAAGTCCGCACCGGCTGCTGCCGCGACCACCGCCTGCTTGCCGAGGTTAATCAGCGTAGCGTTATTGTCCACGCCATGATCGTGCAGCACGCCGCAATGGCCGTGGCTGGTGTATTCGCAAAAACAGGTATCGGACATCACAATCATTTCCGGCACGGTCTCTTTACAGATACGCGACATGCGGGCCACCAGTCCGTTTTCATTCCAAGCATCGCTGCCGTCAGCATCGGTATGATGAGAGATACCAAACGTCATGATCGAACGCACGCCCGCTTTGGCAATGCGCTCAATCTCATACGCTAGGCGTTTTTCAGGAATACGCATTACGCCCGGCATCGCCATAATCGGCTTATAATCATCAATCTCTTCCTCAACGAAGATCGGCAGTGCCAGATCGTTAAGGCTAAGGGTATTTTCCTGGAACAGGGAACGAAGAGAAGCGGTTTGACGAAGGCGTCTTAGGCGCTGAGCGGGAGAGTAAGTGGACACAACAACCTCAGTTTTAGCAGGTCACCCAGCGGATAAGAGATATCCGCGGACAAAAAGATGAATAGTGCGCTAACAGTATGCTTTCGGGCGCCGGATGACAATCTTTGCGGGCTTTTCTGGACCTCGTAACGGCACAAAATGCGCATAAGTATTTACAGATATTTCATGATAGCGCTTAAAAATTAACGAGTTAGCGCTTTTATTGAGCAACCTACTGTAAATATAGGGAAACAACCATGAGTCAGAACGCTCCCCTGAAGTTTGTTACTCTACCCGGCAGACTGCGGGCTGCATCACTGAATGCCGTTGTCGCCAACAGCCAGCCGCAGCTGGCTCCGGCTGGGGTAGAAATCAAACCGCTGGGGTCGATTGCCGACTTCCCCCACTATGACGCCGATATCCAGGTGGAAGGTTTCCCTGAGGCCATGCTGGCGATGCCATTGCGGCAGCGGGTCTCCGTAGCAGTGCAGATACTCTTCTTCGCAGGGTTATCAACACCCCGGAGATACAACCGCTAGGCGCCCCCCATGTCGGTATCGATGAGTGGGCGTGGCATCGGGGCCACCGTTACGGCACGTTAATCGTCAATCTTGAGACTCAGCGACCCCTCGTCCTGCTTCCCGGCCGCGATCAGCGTACACTGGTGGCTTGGTTCATGGTTAGGAGATTGAATCGCCTCTTCTGAGAGCGCCCAACCATGAATGTCAGAACGAACTATCCCTTTGATGCGGCGGCCGTGCGTAGGTTTAAGTATGAAAATGCAGTTTTTGTCGTGTTTTTAACCGGAAAGCCATTTTTCAGGCACACTGATCCGGCTCAGGCATCCGCAA
>NZ_MAYS01000488.1 GCF_001756855.1 Candidatus Erwinia dacicola
CCGCTCACGCCACAGGCGTGCTACGTTCAGGATGATCGGCGGATTTTAATCAACCTGGTCGGGCAGCTGGTCGAGGTACAAAACTATGGTGGTTACTATGATGTGTTGTGTCATATCAAAACGCCTGGAGGGATTTCGGGTGATGTGTGTGAGATGTACGGTAAAGCGTATCGGCTTAAACTGGGTGATCTCAGCAAAGACCAGCTAATCAAAGTGATTGGATTTTTATCAACACTGGAGTGCTGACAGCGAGCAGTGGGGGATGCCCCACGGCCCCACTGTTTGGTGCTCTGCTTCAGGAGCATGGGAGCATGAAAGATTTTTTTTTGTGAGGCGTCGGGGTGAAACGGCCCGGATTTCTCAGTCACTGGCGGTACAAAGTGACGGTATCAAGTATCGGCTTCAATATCTGGTGCTTGATCGGACGAACCCGACGAAAGCAGAACGGGCATCCGGGACGAAAGAAGAGCGTATCGAGGTACTTAATCAGGAGTTTTTCCTTAACGTTGGCGATTTTATCCGGGTAAGTGATTTTCCGTTACCAAAACTGACACGTGAATTTATTCGTTTTCTAAAGGAATCTCAGGAACATGGATCTGAAAGCTGATTACAGGGGTGAACTGGCGCAACGTGCGCGGGTGTTTCTGAACCGCACACAAAAAGAAATGGCTGCGTTGTTCGGCCTGTCTCTACGCTCCTGGCAGGATAAAGAGCAGAATACTAATCGCGTATCAGTCAGTGAAACATATACGCTTTTGCTGTTGCTTAATGAACATCCTGACTACCAGTTATTGCCACGCATTGATGATGTGAAGACCCCCGCTCAGGAGGCAGCAAAAATAGCTGTGGAGTTGGCGCAATGCCTGACTGAGCGTATACCGCTTCCATCAAAAGTGGTTGAGCTGGAAAATGCTCTTGATGCGGCAATCCTGGCGTTTCGAGAAGATTTTGTAGCTGATATGGATAACAGGCAAGGTGACTTGTCTCCGGTGGCCGTATTATCTAAAGAACTGGAAAAGGCCAGAAATCGAATCACTGATCTGGAGTCCGATAACAGCAAATTGCGGGCTGAACTGGCTAAAAAAACCTGTTAATCAGGCTCCCTTCGGCTCCCCGTCCACGGGCCGGGTCGTCTGCCACACTTCGCTAACCTGATGGCATTTGCCATCAGGCAAGCTACGCCGAACCCGTTCACGGTTTCGGGCTATCGCTAGTGTCAGATAGCAAAGACCAGCCTGCAAATTAATGAGAACCGCGTCTGTAGGCTCAAGGGGCAAGCCCCATTCCCACTCGA
>NZ_MAYS01000489.1 GCF_001756855.1 Candidatus Erwinia dacicola
GGCATCCCCTAGGCAAGATGCGTCTGGTGAGCAGAGTCTTTGAAAGATAAGACCTTTCAATAACACGAAGGCTAACTCATCTAACTCATCAATATCTTTGCAACAGTGCCCCTTTTTGCGCAGATCTTTGAGTTCTCGCAACGGCTTGCGTAAACTAGCTGCTTTCCCCCGCACGCTTCAGGAAACACGACACGTGAGTAGCATCAAACTGATTGTTGGCCTAGCCAATCCCGGCGCTGAATACGCCGCCACGCGTCACAATGCCGGAGCCTCGTACGTTGATTTGCTGGCTGAACGCCACAATCAGTCATTAAAGAAAGAGAGCAAATTCTACGGCTACACCGCCCGGTTAAACATCGGTGGTGAGGATGTACGCCTGCTGGTGCCGACCACGTTTATGAATCTAAGCGGCAAAGCGGTCGCCGCGATGGCGACGTTCTACCGCATCGCTCCGGAAGAGATCTTGGTCACCCATGACGAGCTGGATCTGCCGCCCGGCGTGGCAAAGTTCAAGCAGGGCGGCGGCCACGGCGGTCATAACGGCCTGAAAGATATTATCAGCAAGCTGGGTAACAACCTGAATTTCCACCGCCTGCGCATTGGCATTGGTCATCCGGGCGATCGCAATAAGGTGGTCGGCTTCATACTTGGCAAGCCGCAGTTGGCAGAGCAGAAGTTGATTGATGATGCGGTCGATGAAGCGGCGCGCTGCACGGAAGTGTGGTTGAAGGAAGACCGGCAGAAAGCCATGAATCGCCTGCACAGCTATAAGGCGGGCTAGGTCACATCCAGACCGTATTGACGCTTATACAGATGTAAGATCGGTTTTCCACGGCAGCAGATCGCGCAGTTGGTTTACCGGCCAGTCTTGGATATGGCCCAGAACATAACGTAGCCACGCCTCCGGCACCACATCATTCAGCCGACAGGTGCCGATCAGCGAGTACAGCACGGCTGCCCACTCTCCACCCGTATCTGAACCGGCGAACAGGCAGTTTTTCCTGCCCAGGGCAACGTCCCGCAGTGCGTTCTTCGCGATATTGTTGTCGATCTCCGTCCACCCGTTGCTGTAGTACAGGTTCAGCGCGTCCCACTGCTTCAGCAGGTACGCGAACGCCTTTGCCGTATCCGAGTGATGCGACAGCACCTTCATCTGAACTTGTATCCAGTCGTACAGTGA
>NZ_MAYS01000490.1 GCF_001756855.1 Candidatus Erwinia dacicola
ACACTCCAAGTGCAAAACAGCAATTAACTATTTTAAAACAGATAGTTAAAGGTAAAATTTAAACCTTATCTAGGACAGCCCCAAAAAGTATATGAAAATATAGGGGCCAATCCACTTATCGTGCATTTCTTCTAATTTTGAGAAGCAGATAGTCTTGCGGACTAACCGCTTGAGATGGGTTCGCAAGTTAAGATTATGACGCTCTATCCGCTGGGTGTACTTTTTGCTTACAACATGGCTGGGGCTTTGTTGAATAAATAGAGATTATGCTGCAACCCCATAAAAACAGCGAGCTGTTTATAACATAAAATCAGTAGGTTACAACCAGTGTTCGGTAATATATGCTAGAATGGCTGGCATCTTCGTCCAACATGGGTATGTTAAAATGGGTATGTTAAAACAGCATGATTACCTATTATTCAACAAAGCCGCTGCGTACTCTCAGTCCATGCAGCAATGGCTGACACATCAAGCTAGATCGTCAGGGAACCGCGCTGCTTAAGCGCCTTGTTGTAGGTTGACCTGTTGGTGATTTTAAACTTTTGCTTTGCCATGTAGATCCCTTGCTGAAACGACTTTAGCGATTAAAATCCGCTAATCACCTAAAAGTTCAAAACCCCGAGACTTGTGGATCGTGACGGAGACTTAGTGTTGTTGTATTCTTTGCCTTTTGGATGATTGATGGCAAAGATGCAAAGATTGATGTGGTTTGTCCTCGCTGTTCTGAAACTCATGGGGTTATCCGAAACGACCACTCCGGCTCAGGGTTACAGCTCTATCGCTGTAACCAATGCCTAAAGACCTTCCAGCTCAGCTATCGCTACAACGGAGCTAAACCTGAACCCCATCAGGCCATCGTTGATAGGGCGATGAACAGCTCCGAATGCCGCGATACAGCACGGGTTCTACGGATAAGCCTAAATACCGTTCTTCGTCATCTAAAAAACTTACGCCGCACTAGGTAGCGCAAAACGTAGAGCTTGGCGCAGAGGTAGTTATCTGCTGTGAGGCCGATAAGCAGTGGTCATGTGTCCGTTGCAAAGGCAATCAGTGATGGTTATTTTATGCTTCGGATTACATCCGAAAGCGAGTCCCTGCACATGCATTTGGCCCTCGTAATGCTCTGCCTTTAAGGCGTCTTCTTGTACTGTTGAGTCAGTTTAAGCTCGCTTTCTACATGACTGACCTCTAGATGGTATACCGAACACTGCTGGCTTCAACCAGCCATGGGCTTTGTTGAAAATAGATAATCATGCTATTTTAATATACCTATATTGGACGAAGATGCTA
>NZ_MAYS01000491.1 GCF_001756855.1 Candidatus Erwinia dacicola
CACAAAACCAGTTTTGCGTGGCTCTCAGGGTTAAATTTATGTAACTCTAGAACGGGATATCATCAGAAAAATCAAGTGGGGGTTCATTGGTCTGTTTAGCTGGCGCAGGAGCACTGCCCCCGCTGAATTTTGGGGCTTCTTGAGCTTGTCCCTGTCCACTTTGATCTGTTGCTGGAGCATCCCCATTTCGCCCCCCTAACATTTGCATTGACCCGCCGATATTAACAACAATCTCTGTTGAATAACGGTCTTGACCACTTTGATCTTGCCATTTACGGGTTTGCAAAGAACCTTCAATATACACTTGTGAACCTTTTTTCAGGTATTCTCCGGCAATCTCGGCTAGTTTGCCGAAAATCACCACCCGATGCCATTCGGTTTTTTCCCGCATCTCGTTAGTTTGCTTGTCTCGCCACGTTTCAGACGTTGCAAGGGATAGATTCGCTACCGCACCACCATTAGGCATATAGCGGATTTCAGGATCTTGCCCTAAATTACCAATAAGAATGACTTTATTTACGCCTCTGCTAGCCATATTTTGCTCCTTATTACCTTGATTAATGGTTTGACTGGTATTCCGGCAATATGATGTCTTTATTTACTAAGACATTAAATTTATACCCTGCTCTGATGTGTAACGTAGGCTGAATATTCAGATTTCGGCGCACAACTTCTGTACCAACGGTAGACCACTGTCTACCTATTTCAGCAATCATCTGCTCTCTTGCCGTCATACCATTGTTACCGTTATTACTATTATTATCAGGTTGAGAAAGCTGGAACCCTGCACCAATAATCGCAAGTAACGTTGCATTACCAAAGATGCGTAAATAATGATTGTTAACCTCATCGTTAAAGCCGGATTGCCCCATGCCATCTGTTCCCCCCATATTACCAAGGGCAAGTGTTGAAGTATCTGGGAACTGGACTCTGTTCCAGACGACTAACACGCGCTCTTGCCCCATAGCTACTTGTGAATCATAAGAGCCGATGAGTTTTGAACCTCTTGGGATCAGTATTTTTCTGCCTGTTAAACTGTCGCGCACATCTTCGGTTATCTGTGCGGTAATTAATCCCGGTAAATCAGAATTGATTTCTGTAACAAGTACCGCCGGTAAAATCATTCCGGCCTTGATTTCAGTCCGAGACAACGCGGCTTCTCTTGTTTGAGTTGAGTAGCCAAAGGTACGTTCTGTATTCACAAATTTTTCTTTGTTTTGCTGCATGTTGGCATACAATTCTCCGTTTTCCTCTTTCGAGGCGGCGGCGAGTTGCTCTGCAATTGAGGCATAGTCTGGAGCTGAACTACCACGCGCCGGACTGTTATTATCACTGAGCGCATCAACCCGCACCGTTGTTTTGCTGTTTAGTGCCTCCATATAGGCTTGTTGTTTCATCCTTAAAACATTTTCCGCAAATTGATCACGTTCCTGTGATTGAGTCTGTGTGCTATTAGATTGTGGCTGACTCACATTTTCTGTTTGTGTTGTTCCAGTTGCAGATGGGGCTTTATCTGGTGTTGCAGGGGGTGTTTGTAAGTCAGTATTTTCTCTGAATCGGGAACGATACAGATTAGCCTCATAGGATGGGTCAGCAGGATCACCTAATTTATCTTTGGCATCTTCGTAACTTTGCGTTTGACTATCGGTATTGTTCCCTAAACTCATAATAGAAATAAAAACAACAAAAATAATGAGGACAGCAGCAAATCCTATCGTCATTAATAATTTTTGTTTTTTAGTGAGTTTCTTATTTTGTGAGGGGTTAGCCATGATTAACATCCTCGGTTTTATTTTGAATGGAAACCTCACCAATTTTATTTAATTGATAGTCATAAGGTTGGTTAATTCTGTATTTATCCGTAATAATTGAAAGAGAATAAATATCCGGCGTTATTTTCTTCACAATTATGCCCATATTTATTTTTTTATAGTTTATTTTGTCTTCTTTATTT
>NZ_MAYS01000492.1 GCF_001756855.1 Candidatus Erwinia dacicola
GGCGGGCGTTCACGCCACCAAAATGCTCTCTGACAGGCTGCATCAGATGGCAAAAAAATGATGGCTGCAGGCACCGGCTCTGGATAAGTGCGCCTGAAAAATGGCTTTCAGATAAGAAACACGGCAAAAACGGCTTTTTACGCATTATCATGCGACAGACCTGACGCAATGAGCCCCTTCTTCACCATAAATTCACTGTTAGGAAACCCCAAAAATGGTCGATTCAGTTTCCTAACCATCAAGACTCTACCTAAATTCTGCCGTGAAATGTTTTGCCATTGGGTCACCTGGGTGTTGGGGAGGTGAGCATATCACTTCCGATCAGGTGGATAGTATCAGTGTGCCACTACATTTTCATGCCGTATTCTGAGAAAGTGGTTCTATTTCACCTGTAGTGTGGAGTTGTACCAAAAGCTATGGGATAATCGAATAGTTTTTCAGGGGGGAGGATGAGAAAACTTACGCTGCTGTTAATTGTACTACTTGGCTGGTTGCAATATTCGCTCTGGCTGGGCAAGAATGGCATTCATGACTATACGCGCGTTAATGAGTATGTTGCGGTGCAACAGGCGCATAACGCGAAGCTAAAAGCGCGCAACGATCAGCTGTTTGCCGAAATAGACGATCTTAACAGCGGTTTGGAAGCGCTCGAGGAGCGCGCACGCAATGGGCTGGGGATGATTAAACCCGGCGAGACTTTCTACCGCCTTGTGCCGGATGAAAACAGAAGAAACGCGCAGCAAGGTCGATTCGCTAACCAGTAAAGATACTCATGACTAATGTGGTTTCCTTCCCGGACGTGATTGCTGTGGTTCCTGCGGCAGGCATCGGCAGCCGTATGCTGTCAGAATGCCCGAAACAGTATCTCACCATTGATGGAAAAACCCTGCTTGAGCACTGCCTGGATGCGTTACTGGCACATCCGGCGGTGAATCGCGTCGTCGTTGCCCTAAGTCCCCTAGACACCCATTTCCATCAACTGCCGGCTGCGCAGGATCCCCGCATCACTACCGTGATCGGCGGTGGTCAGCGCGCGGATTCTGTACTGGCCGGGCTTCAGGCGACCGATGGCGCGGATTGGGTGCTGGTGCACGACGCGGCGCGCCCCTGTTTGCACCTCACTGATTTAACTCGCCTGCTGGCTATAACCGCGACCAGTCAAGTTGGCGGCATCCTTGCCGCGCCGGTGCGTGACACCATGAAGCGCGCCAGTCACGGTCACGATGATATCGATCACACCGTCGATCGTGAAGCGCTGTGGCATGCACTGACGCCGCAGCTGTTTCCGCTCACTCTGCTGCGCGACTGTCTGCTGAAAGCGATTCAGGAAGGCGCGACCATCACCGATGAAGCCTCGACGCTGGAGTACTGTGGCTACCGTCCCGAACTGGTCAGTGGCCGCAGTGATAACCTGAAGGTGACGCGCCCGGAAGACCTCGCGCTGGCGCAATTTTATCTCACCCAAATACACAAAGATTAAGGTGTGTGCGTGATGCGTATCGGACACGGTTTTGATGTACATGCCTTTGGCGGCGAAGGCCCGCTAATTATTGGCGGCGTGCGTATCCCTTATGAGAAAGGTTTACTGGCGCACTCCGACGGCGACGTGGCGCTGCACGCGCTGATGGATGCGTTGCTGGGTGCCGCTGCACTCGGCGACATCGGCAAACTGTTCCCGGACACCGATGAAGCCTATAAAGGCGCCGACAGCCGCGAGCTGCTGCGCGAAGCGATGCGTCAGATCGCCAAAAAAGGCTATCACGTAGGTAACGTTGATGTGACAATTATTGCTCAGGCACCGAAAATGCTGCCGCATTCGCCGCAGATGCGCATCAATATCGCTGAAGATCTCGGGATCCATATGGATAAGGTCAACGTCAAGGCGACGACCACGGAAAAGCTCGGCTTCACCGGGTGCGGCAAGGGCATCGCCTGTGAAGTCGTTGCGCTGTTGATGAAGGCATAACAATAACAATGGATTTAACCACTCAGGTAGAGTCTTAGGACGTGGTGTAAATTCGA
>NZ_MAYS01000493.1 GCF_001756855.1 Candidatus Erwinia dacicola
TCACTGTACGACTGGATACAGGTTCAGATGAAGGTGCTGTCGCGTCACTCGGATACGGCAAAGGCGTTCGCGTACCTGCTGAAGCAGTGGGACGCGCTGAACCTGTACTGCAGCAACGGGTGGACGGAGATCGACAACAATATCGCGGAGAACGCACTGAGGGGCGTGGCTCTAGGCAGGAAAAACTGCCTATTCGCCGGTTCAGATACGGGTGGAGAGCGGGCAGCCGTGCTGTACTCGCTGATCGGCACCTGTCGGCTGAATGATGTGGAACCGGAGGCGTGGCTACGTTATGTTCTGGGCCATATCCAAGACTGGCCGGTAAACCGGCTGCGTGATCTTTGCGCCGATCTGCTGCCGTGGAAAACCGATCTCACATCTGCATAAGCGTCAATACGGTCTGGATGTGACGCTTACGAACAGCGCAAAGATCACGGCAATTAACGGCACCAGCGACAGCAACGAAATATAGGCTAGGTGCCCGGCCAGTATCGTCATGCCATCTTCGTCACCCCTCTGCCACAGCAGTTTGATCCACGACCAGAATGCCCGCCCGCGGTGGCAATAGTGATTGAGTAAACTCATGTTTTAATGCGGTTGGCAAAAAATACCGGGATAACTTTGGCATCGGTAATATGCAGGCTGTAAATGCCGACAGCACGCGCCCCTTCGATGTTTTCCAAATTATCATCAAAGAAGATAGTCTCCTGAGCTGACGTATTTTCCTCATTCAGCAAGCGCTCATAAATTTTCTTGTCCGGTTTGCGAAGCCCCATCTCCTGGGAAAGATAGACTTTGTCAGCGGCTTGCTTCACTTCCGGGTACTGCGACGGCCAGAAGTTACAGTGCAGGCGGTTAGTATTCGACAGGATCACCACGCGGTCGCCCTGCTCGCGCAGTTTATTCATAATGGCAATCACTTCCGGGCGCACGCCGACAAACACTTCCTGCCAGCCGACCACGAACTGTTCAAAACTTAGCGACAATCCTAACCCTTCAGAAATTTTTTGCGCGAAAACTTCATCGCTGATTTCACCGCGTTCGTGCTGGTGAAAGCTCTCGCCCATGTGAAAACGATTTCGCAGTTCGGCCAGCGGCATGCGGCTTAAATCGCTCCAGACACCAAGAACCCGTTTGAAATCAATATCAACAATGACGTTACCTAAATCAAAGATATACAGCATGGTCATCTCCTTTTGTTCCGGTAAGGGGCGGATTCAAGTTTGAAGTGCAACGCTAAGCCGCCTGTTTTAGCTCTACAAAGACCACTGAAGGTTGCCGGAACCCAAGGCATTTCCGTGGCCTGCTATTCAGTGCTCCCTGGTACTTGCGGAGCTCGTCATCCGTCACTGCCGTCAGGTCAGTTCCTTTCGGGATAAACTGCCTCAACAACCCATTGGTGTTCTCGTTTAGCCCGCGCTGCCACGAGGCATATGGATGAGCGAAGTAGGTTTCCGCTTCCAACGCGTCAGCGACTTCCTTGTGCCGGGTAAACTCCCTGCCGTTGTCGAACGTGATTGTGTGACAGACGTCCTTATAGCCGCTCAGCATCGAGATAATAGCGGCGGCAACTTCGGCAGAGTCTTTAGAAAAAACCTTCTTCGTCAGATAAATACGGCTTTTACGTTCGACCAG
>NZ_MAYS01000494.1 GCF_001756855.1 Candidatus Erwinia dacicola
AGGCGAGCATGCGCTCAACGTGGCCTAGGTGCAATACAGCATGTGGGAACGGGTAAGGATGCATGGTACTTCGCGAACTATGACCCACACATGAAGCCTGAAGGCATTCATCACATCATCGTTGAACGCGACGAAAAATACATTTTCGACTTTCAGGAAATCGTACCGGAGTTTATTAAAAAAATAGACCTTTCACTCGCTGGAATAGGCTTCGAGTTCGGCGGCCAGTGGAAATAATTTAGGGCTGACTACGGTCGGCGGGATAGAGATATGACATTGACATTGAAGTGTGATTACTGCGGCAAGTCGGAATGCTGATAGGTATTGCCCTTTGCATTAAAGAAATATGAGCCACCAAGCGGTGGTTTTTTTTACGCCCAAATTACGGAGAAATCCCAATGAAAATCACAATCGACGACCATTTCTTCATTGAAGGCGGCGCACACGACTTCATCCTTTCTGAGCTGCGCGTTGTTGCCTAGGGTGATAACAGAGGCCAGCAGATAAAGGTACATCTTGGCTACTATGCAAAACTGGACCAGTTAATCCGGGCGCTCATCACGCCTTAGTGGCGAATATTTAAGCAGATTTAGCGGCGCTGTCACATTCTTGACACACGGACAAGAAGAAGAGTCTGCCGTGAATAAGATATCTCTCATAAGTTAATGTAATATAAAGATAAAATAGCGCACCTTAAACTCTTATTACCGCTTAACGCCGGATAAACAGAAATATGTCAGGGATGTTTTCGTGAGGTGCTCTGAGCGGCTGCACCAATGCAAAACGTGCCAGAAAATTTTCGGACCACTCTCTGCGTCACAATAAAGTCAGTTTAGCTGCTCTACGCGACACCGTCGTTGGTTTTAAAGACTTTCCACTCCGGCGACAGCTCACGCAGGCGGGCGACAGACTTCTGCACCAGCGCAATAGCGTAATCCACTTCTTCTTCGGTGGTGAAGCGGCCAAGGGAGAAGCGGATGGAGCTGTGCGCAAGTTCGTCGTCCAGACCAATTGCACGCAGCACGTAAGAGGGTTCCATGCTGGCGGAGGTGCAGGCCGAACCGGTCGATACCGCCAGATCTTTCAGCACCATGATCAGCGACTCGCCGTCAACGTAGCGGAAGCCGACGTTAAGAATATTGGCCGCGCCGTGCTCCAGCGAGCCGTTGAGCTGCACCTGCTCAATGCTGTTCAGCCCGATCCATAGGCGGCTGCGCAGTGAGCTGAGGCGCGCCATCTCAACGCTCATCTCTTCTCTGGCAATGCGATAGGCTTCGCCCATGCCGACAATCTGGTGCACCGGCAGCGTTCCGGAACGCATGCCGCGCTCGTGCCCGCCACCGTGGATCTGCGCTTCGAGACGCACGTGCGGCTTGCGGCTAACGTACAGCGCGCCGATACCTTTTGGGCCGTAGATCTTATGGGCAGAAAACGACATCAGATCGACGTTCAGCTGGCTGAGAACGATCGGCAGCTTACCAACGCTCTGGGTGGCATCAACGTGGAAGATAATCCCGCGCTCGCGGCACAGATCGCCAATGGTGGCGATATCCTGCACCACTCCGATCTCGTTATTCACGTGCATGATCGACACCAGCACAGTGTCATCGCGCAGGGCAGTCTGCAGCTGTTTAAGATCCAATTTGCCATCGCCCTGCGGGTCGAGATAGGTCACGCTGAAGCCTTCACGCTCCAACTGTGCGCAGGTATCAAGTACGGCTTTATGTTCCGTTGAGCAGGTGACGATGTGGCGGCCTTTTTCCTGATGGAAGGTGGCAGCGCCTTTAATTGCAAGGTTGTTGGCTTCCGTAGCGCCGGAGGTAAAGACGATTTCACGCGGGTTAGCGCCAACCAGCTCAGCAATCTGGTTACGGGCGATATCCACCGCTTCTTCCGACTGCCAGCCAAAACGGTGTGAACGGGAAGCCGGATTGCCGAAGGTGCCGTCCATTGTCAGGAACTGCATCATTTGGGTCGCCACGCGGGGATCGGCTGGCGTGGTGGCAGAATAATCCAGATAGATCGGTAATTTCATTGCTGATTAGGCTCCGGGAGGTTGTGGTCTCCGTCCTGCTGCGCCCTGAAATTCTGACGGCTGCAGAAATTAATAAAAGGCCCGGCAGGCTTTTTATTAATCGCCGGTGGCGAGGTAATACCTCACCCGGGCTGTAATCAGGCGTGCAGATTGACGTTAATTGTTTCCTGCATGCGGCCATTTGGCGCACGATGGATTTCATTGCTGTTTTGGCGGTCAGCCACGTCTAGGATTTCCTTGTTGTTAACCAGTTCAGCCAGCGTAATGTTGTTGAGGAAATCGCTGATGCGCTCGCTCAGGTCACGCCACAGGACGTGAGTCAGGCAGAGTTCGCCGCCCTGGCAGCCTTCTTTACCCTGGCACTTGGTGGCATCAACCGATTCGTCAACGGCGGTGATCACCGCACCCACAGCGATAGCATCGGAGGCTTTACCCAGCAGATAACCACCACCCGGACCACGTACGCTTGCCACCAGACCGTTCTTGCGCAGACGGGAGAACAGCTGCTCAAGATAAGATAGGGAGATGCCCTGACGCTCTGAAATATCCGCTAAAGGCACCGGACCTTCGTGAGAGTGCAGTGCAACGTCGAGCATAGCGGTAACAGCATAACGGCCTTTGGATGTCAGTCTCATGGCATAAACGACCTCGGTTGTAACCCTAGATGGGCGCTAACAAAATATGGACGTAAGTCTGACATTTCTGAGTAAATTGGTCAAGTATTAAACCTACTAAAATACTCAACTATTTAATTAAGTGATTCAGTCAAGTATTATACTGTTATTTTAATCGCCAATATACCCTTACTCGCCCTTCTTCTTCTCGATGGATGAGAGCATTCCGCGCAGGATATTCAGCTCGTCACGCTCCGGGCGGGCGCGGGTAAACAGATGGCGCATTTTGCTCATCGCCTGTCCCGGGCTGGCTTCACGGATAAAGCCGCTGCCGATCATCATCTTTTCCATATGCTGATAGAAGCGCTCAAGGTCATCGACCAGCGGATATGGCGACTCGACGACGTCGGTCTGCTCCATCTCCAGTGACTGCAGGTACGTCATGCGCACTTCATAGGTGATAACCTGCACGGCCATCGCCAGATTGAGCGAGCTGTAGTCAGGGTTCGCGGCAATCGCTACGTGGTAATGACACTTCTGCAGCTCTTCATTGGTCAGCCCGATGCGTTCGCGGCCAAACACCAGCGCAACCAGCGCCTGCTGGCCCTCAGCGACGCTTTTCAGCCCGCACTCACGCGGGTCAAGCATAGGCCACGGCAGCGAACGCGAACGGGCGCTGGTGCCGACGACTAGGCTACAGCCGGCGATGGCTTCATCAAAGGTATCAACAATTTTGGCGTCGCCAATCACATCGCTGGCACCGGCGGCGAGCGCAACGGCCTGCGAGTCCGGTTTTACCAGCGGGTTGACCAGATAAAGTTTGGTTAAGCCCATGGTTTTCATGGCACGGGCTACAGAACCCATGTTGCCGGTGTGAGAGGTTTCTACCAGCACAATTCGGATATTTTGTAGCATAAGGATTGGGGGCTGCTCGCGGTCTGAGAGATAATTTAAATATGTTAACATATTTTCAGGACATTTGCCGTTATGCCCTGCTATAGTGCGCGCCATTTTATATCAGATTAAATGATATGCCATTCTTTAACATCCAGTGAGATGAAACTTATATGCATCCAATGCTCAATATTGCCGTGCGCGCTGCGCGCAAGGCCGGAAACGTAATTGCTAAGCACTATGAAATCCCGGACTCCGTCGAAGCCACCCAGAAGGGCAGCAACGACTTCGTGACAAATGTTGACCGTGAAGCAGAACGCCAGATTATTGATGTGATCCGCAAATCTTACCCACAGCACACCATCATCTCAGAAGAGAGCGGTGAACTGCTGGACGAAGACCAGGATGTACAATGGGTTATCGATCCACTGGATAGCACCACCAACTACATCAAACGCCTGCCACACTTCTGTGTTTCTATCGCCGTGCGCATCAAAGGCCGCACCGAAGTCGCCGTAGTTTACGACCCAATGCGTAATGAACTGTTCAGCGCCGTGCGCGGTCAGGGCGCTCAGCTCAACGGCTACCGTCTGCGCGGCTGCAGCGCTCGCGATCTGGATGGCACCATCTTGGCGACCGGTTTCCCGTTCAAGCTGAAGCAGCACGCGACTCCTTACATCAACATTGTTGGCAAACTGTTCACCCAGTGTGCAGACTTCCGTCGCACCGGTTCAGCTGCGCTGGAACTCGCCTACGTTGCCGCTGGCCGCGTGGATGGTTACTTCGAGATTGGCCTGAAGCCGTGGGATTTCGCTGCCGGTGAATTGCTGGTACGTGAAGCGGGCAGCCTAGTGACTGATTTCAGCGGCGGGCACGGTTATATGCTGTCCGGCAACATCGTAGCGGGCAATCCGCGCGTTGTAAAAGCGATGCTGGCGAATATGCGCGACGAACTGAGCGAAGCACTGAAGCGTTAATTGCTATCGTTGCCCGGGCATTTCTGAACGGGCCGATCGAAAAAATGATCGGACCCTACAATGCTCTCTGTAGGGGTTGACCGTTTTTCTGGTCAACCCTTTTTTAATGGCGAATCAGCGTAGAAACATCGGGCGAATACCGCCGGACATCACTAGCATGACCAGCAGTCCCCCTTCCATCAGTGCGAGCGAATTGACTGCCACCGTCAGCCATCCCTGTGCGGAAGAGCCTTTGCTCAGACGCAGCGCCCGCGCGTGTGACATCTGCACCACCAGCGCCATCACGATAGCCGATAACACCCCCCAAGCATAGACCCCAATCACCTTGGCAAACAGCAGCATCTTGATCGCCCCGGAACACGGGCGCAACCCCATCGACAGCACCACCGCCGCTTTGGTTTTCCAGCCCAGCGCCTACGCCAGCATCGCGCTATCCGGCACGTGCTGATGGCTGCAGTCGCACTGCTCACTTGATCGGCCGTGACAATACGCGTGATGCTAGCCCTCTCCTTTCTGTCTCCTTTCTGGCTTCAGCGCGGCCCATAACTTTTTACCTGCGCGCCAGCACAGCCATAAGCCCAACCCGCATCTCAGCAGCTACTGCCCTTCTCCAGCCAGTAGCTGCTGAGATGCGGCTGGTGCGAGGAGAGTTGCAGCACCACCAGCATCACCGTGACCAGCAGGATCGCCATCGCCCCCTGTACCACCGCGGTTGCCAGAGTCAGCTGCAGGCTGGTTTTCAGTTTTGAAGCCCAGCGTGGCGT
>NZ_MAYS01000495.1 GCF_001756855.1 Candidatus Erwinia dacicola
TGGCGACGCCGTTCGTTCTGGCCATCATGCTGGAGCTGCAAAACGGCTTCCAATTGCCGTGATGCTGCTGGTGATTATGGAGATGAACGGAGCTGACGTGGTCCTGCTGCACCTGCTCGGCGTGCTGTTTTTCCTTGGTCGCCTGATGCACTTTCACGGCTTACGCAGCCGAACCCTGCTGTGGCGCCGCAATGGCATGATTTTAACGCTGCTCTCCATGTTCGACATGGTTGTCACCAATCTGGTGTTCCTGCCATGGGACTAGTTTTTACCCTGCATTAATCTGTAGACTGGCAGAAAAGGTGCAGCCCGCATCGCTTTCTGCCAAAATATGCCTTTTCCGTTAGCCTTTCCAGACTTACCATCATGTCTAACCGCGATACGCTGTTTTCCGCACCAATTGCCAAAATCGGCGACTGGATGTTTGACGAGCGCGTGGCTGAAGTCTTTCCCGATATGATTCAGCGCTCCGTGCCCGGCTATTCCAACATTATTTCGATGATTGGCATGTTAGCCGAACGATTTGTTCAGCCGGACTCAACGATCTATGACCTTGGCTGTTCACTGGGCACCGCCACCCTGTCGGTACGCCGCAACATCAAAGCCGCAGGGTGCAATATTATCGCCGTAGATAACTCCCCCGCGATGGTCGAGCGCTGCCGCCGCCATATCGACGCCTTCCGTGCCGACACGCCGGTGGAAGTGATCGAGGCCGACATTCGCCAGATCCCGATTAAAAATGCCTCGATGGTGGTGCTCAACTTTACGCTGCAGTTTCTTGAACCGGAAGAGCGCCAGCAAAGGCTGAATACCATTTATCAGGGCCTGAAGCCCGGTGGCGCGCTGGTGCTGTCTGAGAAATTCAGCTTTGCCGATGCCGATGTGGGTGAACTGCTGTTCAACATGCATCACGACTTCAAACGTGCCAACGGCTACAGCGAGCTGGAGATTAGCCAGAAACGTAGCATGCTGGAAAACGTGATGCTGACTGACAGCGTGGAAACCCACAAATCGCGCCTGCGCAGCGCCGGTTTCGAACATGCCGAGCTGTGGTTCCAGTGCTTTAACTTTGGCTCTTTAATTGCCTTAAAAGCGAGTCACGCCTGATGGATTTCGGAAACTTTTACCAACTGACTGCCAAAAGCCCGCTGTCGCACTGGCTGGAAACGCTGCCGGGCAAGATCGCCGCCGTGCAGCGTGAATCGCTGCACGGCCATTTCAAGAACTGGGACCGCTCCGTCGAGCACTTGCCGGACATCGTCCCGGAAACCCTCGACCTGCTGCACGGCGTCAGAGCCGACAGCACGCAGCTGACCGCCCACCAGCGTGACGGCATTGAGAAACTGCTGCGTAATCTGATGCCGTGGCGCAAAGGTCCGTTCTCGCTGTATGGCGTCAATATCGATACCGAATGGCGCTCCGACTGGAAATGGGAGCGCGTGCTGCCGCATATCTCTTCCCTAGCCGGGCGCACCGTGCTAGATGTCGGCAGCGGCAGCGGCTACCATATGTGGCGCATGCTGGGCGCAGGTGCCAAGCTGGTAGTGGGCATCGACCCAATGCAGTTGTTTCTGTGTCAGTTCGAAGCCGTGCGCAAGCTGCTGGGTAACGATCAGCGCGCCCACCTGCTGCCGCTCGGCATTGAGCAACTGCCGGAGCTGAAGGCGTTCAACACTGTATTTTCTATGGGCGTGATCTACCATCGTCGTTCACCGCTGGATCACCTCTTCCAGCTGAAAAACCAGCTGGTTTCCGGCGGAGAACTGGTGTTGGAGACGTTAGTGGTGGAAGGCGACGACCAGCAGGTGCTGGTGCCGGGCGAACGCTATGCACAGATGCGCAACGTCTACTTTATCCCCTCTACCGGGGCGCTGAAAAACTGGCTGGAAAAGTGTGGTTTCGTCAATGTGAAGATTGCGGACTACTCCGTGACCAGCATCCAGGAACAGCGCCGTACCGACTGGATGACCAGCGAATCCCTCGCCGAGTTCCTCGACCCGAACGATCCGGGCAAAACGGTAGAAGGTTATCCGGCCCCGCTGCGTGCGGTACTGGTAGCCACTAAGTCCTGAGCAAAGGGGACAAGTGACGCGAGCTTGGCATCTGCGTAGGGGACGGGCATGCCAGTCCCGTTTTCATTCTCAATACTCAAATCGATAGGCAGCGGTAATATTGCGGCACCCAATTCTACTGGGAAAAACTTCCATCTCGCTTGAGTAGCTCAGGGGACAGTTACCGCGATCGTCCCACAGCTGGCACTCGTCGACGCTGGTCATGCTGCTGAGGGCATTGTCAGTTTTGGTGGTCAGACTCAGCTCGCGGTCCTGTTTATCGTAGCGCCACTGCATGGTGCTGCGTTCCGATTTTGAAGAGAACAGCTGATTGTTACTTTCCAGCGGTAGTCGAAAGCCCCGTTGCTGTTTTATCTGAGCCGCGCGACACGCTGCGCACTAGGCGCTGTTTGTCGTCGAAGCGATTAGTGGTTTCTGTAAAACCCTGCTCACCCTGCAGAAGAAATTTATTGGTTGAACTGGTGATACTGTAGACTGGCCCCTTGAATATCCAGACAGTTAGTATCACTTAAGTTAGTGATAGTCTTGATACTAGTTTTGGCACTGTTGCAAAGATCTGGCGATGGTAAACTGATGCCACTGTTTAGTTGAAGGAGCAGCACATGAACCCATTTAAAGGTCGACATTTTGAGCGTTATATTATCCTGTGGGCCGTCCGCTGGTACTGCCAATATGGCATCAGTTATTGTGAGCTGCAGGAGATGCTGGCTGAGCGAGGGGTAAATGTTGATCACCCCACGATTTATCGATGGGTTCAGCGTTCTGCACCTGAGATGGAAAAGCGGCTGCGCTGGTACTGGCGTCAACCTTCCGGTTTTGGCTCATGGCATCTCGATGAA
>NZ_MAYS01000496.1 GCF_001756855.1 Candidatus Erwinia dacicola
ATCCGTGGTTGGGATGATGGTCGAGGTGTGGATTCCGGGCGTGCATTACTGGCATGGCAGAAAGGTACTTTGGTAGGTGGCAGAGACGATAATGATAGCGGATTAGATATTTCATACATGACTAATGGTTCTACCATTGACTATGGCGGGGACAAAATCCCCACAGGGGAATATGTAGGTACTTATCTCTGGTATATGGACTTAGGTACTGTAACAAACGCCGCACGCAGACAAACAGCCCTTTACGATAGGTTTTTCAATGTCACTCGTCCGCGAAATGTTGCTTTTAACTACATTGTGAGGGCAGCATAATGTCTCAGGCAGAATTAAACAGCGAACTGATTGCCACGGTGGCAGGGGAAATCACCGTCTATAACTACGATGGTGAGACACGTGAATACCTGTCTTCGTCAGTTGAGCATTTGCCCGTGGGTATCGGCATCCCTGCCAATTCATGCATCGATGCGCCAGGCAAAATCAAAGACGGCTTTGCAATTTGCCGTAAAGCAGACTTCTCATCATGGGAATATATCACCGACCACAGAGGCCAAACCGTTTATAACACAGAGACAATGCAACCGGTTGAAGTGACGGCACTGGGTGATTATCCCAAACGTACAACCCCCATAGCTCCAGCATCACCTTATGATGAATGGGACGGAGATAAATGGGTCACAAATGCTGACGCAAAAAATAAAGGTGATATTGCAGATGCAGAACAACTTCGACAAACGCTCCTCGCTCAGGTGGATGAACTAACTTCCGACTGGCGGGTGGAGCTTATGCTCGGTGATATAAGCGAAGAAAACAAAAAAAATTGTCGTCGTGGATGGCTTTTAAAACCGCGCTTAAAGCCGTCGATGTTTCGACGGCTCCTGATGTTAACTGGCCTGCTCAACCGGAGGCGTAGGCCATTTGATATTCGGTGTAGAGTCAGGAATAACAGCCTGTAATTCTTTTATGTAGGCCAGCCAGAGTATCAGGCTGGCCTTATCTTTATCACCGAGAATATCTAACTGCAACTCCGTCTGCCACAGACTGATTGTTGCCTTAGCCCCATCAAGCAATACCGTTTTCTGCAGCACCGCAGCCGCTACATCAACTTCACGCTGTGCTACCGTATCCGTTACCCACTCGCTACCGTTCCACTTATCGTACTCAGTAGCAGGTACCAGCGTAGTGGTACCCTCCGGGTAATCGCCAGGCACAGTCATGGCAATCGCTTCACCTGTTTCAGTGCTATAAACTTTCTCACCTCGATGATCGGCTACATATTCCCATGCACTCAAGTCCACAGTACGGCATATGGCAACGCCGGTTTTACTCTCGACCGGCGCATCAATGCAGGAATTAGCCGGAATACCGACTCCCACGGCGAGATACTCAAAAGATGAAGACAGGTATTCGCGTGTCTCACCATCGTAGTTATAGACGGTGATTTCCCCTGCCATCGTGGCGATCATGTCCTGATTTAATTCAGCTTTAGCAATCATGCAGCCCTCACGATGTAGTTGAATGAAACGTTATGCGGTCTGGTTTCCACACCACCCGTTTTTTCCATAAGGATGTAGGTATGGCAACGGGATCCCGTTCTGTTAGTGACTTCCAGTGATTCACTGTCTTGATCTGTGTAAGCAATAATCTTCTCTGTTGGCGTTCCGTATTCATTTATAAAACGGTGATTGTGAGAGCGTAGTTCATCGGCCTGAGCAGTAAGAAGAATGCGACCCGCGTCCAAGCCGCGCCCATCATCCCAACCACGGAT
>NZ_MAYS01000497.1 GCF_001756855.1 Candidatus Erwinia dacicola
GCATAACAGGCCCATTACCGAACCGGAAGGCTGTAAGTGAATTTACACCACCTTGACGGACCTGACCCTGCTGGCCAGCGCGACCTCAATGAGCTGCTCAACCGGCTGGTCACGCTGCTGCTGACGGGGTACACTACGGATGAACAACTGATCTCACTGCTCAGCAACATGCAGCTGCGCTGCTCAAACAGCTGACCGAGCGCGTACCGCGCCACGAGGACAAATAATGTCAATCGCTAAACGATTGAAAGAAGAAGGCCGTGCGCAGGGAATTGGCATCAAGAAAGGAAAATTAGAAGCCCGTATTGAGATCACCAGCACCCTGCTGGCCAGCGGCCTCGAGCAGGCTACCGTGATGAACACTACCGGCCTCACCGCCGGCGAATTGGCGCAGATCCGCCACTGATACCCACCGCCGAGACGATACGTGCTGGATATTCTCCCCCCTGCCACCGCACCAGCGGACACCACCACCGATCTGAGCCACTTGGCGTTCTGCGCCATGGTGGCATTGGCGCTCGAGCGCCAGTCGGGTGGTGCGTCTACCCCCTACGCCGAAACTCTGTTTCTTATCCGCTGGCTGCTGGAGCACAGACGCAAGCACGGCGCCGCCACAAAATTGCGCTGGCACCTTGAGTACCTGTGGAATTCCTGCAGCGGCAATATCGCCAAGCAGTCCGACCTATTCCGCCTGACTTACGCCACCGAAACGCTCAAACAGTTGGGTTGGGACAATGCCGTGATGAACAGCCCCGAATGGTGTGATAGCGTGCTGCCGGAAGCTGGTGTGGTCAACCGGCTGCTATATTAAAAAGGTAGCGCTCAATGCCGCCTACGAAAAAAATGACCGGCACAACATTCCGGTCGAGGTTTGCGTGGTAGGCGACAGGGCGGCGTTTATAGACATCATGCTGCGCCATCAGATAACGCCGCAGCCTACCGCGTCACTTCATCAGCTCATGCTGTTACCGGACGCACACTGCGGTTCTGCACCGCGCTGAATCCATCGGGACGTCGACTACCTGCCAAGGAGCCATTTTATGGGAAACGTCAACCGACCTACATCGTCTTTAGAGCCGCTTTCAGGACTGGTTGAGCGCGTTACCTATCACAACGGCGAAAACGGGTTTTGCGTTTTGCGTCTGAAGGTGAAAGGTGAACGTGATCTGATAACCATTGTCGGTCACACCCCGTCCGTCACCCCGGGTGAGTACGCATCCGCTTCCGGCCAGTGGCTGATGGACAAAGAGCATGGTCGCCAGTTTAAAGCCATCTTTTTGAAGATAGCGCCCCCCACCACCCTGACCGGAATAGAACGTTATCTGGGGTCCGGCATGGTAAAGGGGATTGGCCCGGCCTATGCTGCCCGGCTTGTCCGGGCATTTGGTGCTAACGTCTTTGATGTAATTGAAAAAGAGCCATCTCGACTCCATGAGGTGGGCGGTATCGGTGCCAAACGCGCCAATAAAATCATCGCCGGCTGGGCCGACCAGAAAGCTATCCGTGAAATCATGATGTTCCTGCATGCCCATGGTGTCTCCACGTCCCGCGCCGTGCGTATTTTCAAAACCTATGGCCAGCAGGCCATCGACGTTATTCGCGCCGATCCCTACCGCCTAGCGCAAGATATTCGCGGCATCGGCTTTCTTTCTGCCGATACCATCGCGCAAAAAATTGGTATTTCGCACGACTCTCCGCTGCGCGCCCGTGCCGGCGTCGCCTACGCGCTCTCAGAGGCGTCGTCGCAGGGACATTGTGGCCTGCCGCATGCCGAACTAGTTGAACTCGCCGTAAAACTGCTCGGCATCGCCCCCGACCTCATCGACAGGGCGATGCGCGACGAGATTGCGGACGAAAAGCTTCTGAGTGATGCCATAAACGGCGTTTCCTGCGTCTTCCTGCCCAGCCTGTATCATGCCGAACAGTCTATCGCCGCACAGCTGGCCCGCCTGCGACAAGGTAAGCCGGTATGGGCTGGCGTAGACGCAGATAAGGCTATTTCCTGGGTCGAACGCAAACTGAGCATAACACTGGCAGAGAGCCAAAAACGCGCGGTGACGCTGGCCCTGACGGCCAAGCTGCTGGCGATCACCGGCGGCCCCGGGGTGGGGAAAACCACGTTGATGAATACCATCATGACGGTGCTTCGGGCGAAACAGGTCTCAGCCCTGCTCTGCGCGCCAACCGGCCGCGCGGCAAAACGGTTGTCTGAATCCACCGGACTGGAAGCGAAAACCATACATCGATTGCTGGAGATAGATCCAGCAACCGGGCAGTTCAAACGCAACGAAACCGCCCCCCTGCTCTGTGACCTGCTTGTGGTAGATGAATGCTCGATGATTGACATCCCACTCGCTAACCAGCTGCTTAAAGCCATCACTACCCGGACCGCAATCATTTTCATCGGGGATGTCGACCAGTTGCCTTCAGTGGGGCCAGGGGCGTTTCTGGGCGACTTGATTGCTTCGGAGACGATCCCTGTCATCCGTTTGACCGAAGTGTTCCGGCAGGCGGCTACCTCGCGTATCGTTCAGGGTGCCCACAGCATCAACCAGGGCCGGTATCCCGCCTTCCCCGGCAAGGGCGAACTTGCCGATTTTTACCTAGTGCCAGCTGAAGATGCTGATATCATTGCCACTACCGTGGTCAACTTGGTCAAAACCCGCCTGCCGCGCAAATTCAACGTAGACGCCGTGCGCGATATTCAGGTGCTGTGCCCGATGAACCGTGGTATCACCGGCGCACGCGGACTTAACCAAGCCCTGCAGGCGGCCTTGAATACCCCCGGCGACCACAGTATCGAAAAGTACGGCCAAGTATTCAGCGTGGGCGACAAGGTCATGCAAATCGAAAACAACTACGACCGCGACGTGTATAACGGCGATATCGGCTTTGTCGCCGCGCTGGACCGTGAAGATGAGAGCCTGCAGGTCAACTTCGACGGTCGAGCTGTTAGCTACCCCCTCAGCGAGCTGGATGAGCTGAGTTTGTGCTACGCCACTACCATCCACAAGTCACAGGGCAGCGAATACCCAGTGGTGATCATCCCGCTGTCGACACAGCACTATATGATGTTGCGCCGCAACCTGATTTATACCGGCGTCACCCGGGGCAAACGCCTAGTGGTGCTTGTCGGACAGAAGCGTGCACTGGGCATGGCTATCCGCGACAGGCAGACCCGGCCACGGTGCTCAAAGCTGCGCGAACGGTTGGCCGAACTGCCACGCTGACACGCGGGCCACCGCGAAGATACCTTTGCATTGACGCTATATGCGCATACAGTATCATTGGCGTGACTCCCTTTTCCTCTGCGAGGTATTCTCTTGGCCACCGACTGCCCCCCATCATCAAGTGTAGTGGCACACTGATACTGGCCACCTGATTGGAAGGTGATATTCTCACCTTCCCAACACCACAGGTGACCCAATGGCTAAACATTTCACGCCGGAATTTAAGCTCGAAGCGGCGAAGTTAGTTGTCGACCACGGCTATACCTACGTTAAGGCCGCAGAGGCAGTTAACGTAAGCCATTCGGCTATCCCCCGTTGGGTGAATAAGCTGCGACTTGAGCGCCAGGGGAAAACGCCCGCCGGGCTTCCTCTGACGCCAGAACAGCTCGAGCTGCGTGAGGCGAGGAAGAAAATACAACGCCTTGAAATGGAGAACGAAATCCTAAAAAAG
>NZ_MAYS01000498.1 GCF_001756855.1 Candidatus Erwinia dacicola
ACCTATCATTCAACAAAGCCTGCTGATCATTTAATGGTCAGCTTTTGTTTATTTTTTGCGTTAACTGCTTGTTGCTACAAAATAATTTTTTTATAAAAGGAAAACATGAAAAAACAACTTACTATACTCTTGTACGTCTATGGTGTAAGGATCTATACAGCTATAGTGAGCATTGTAATCATCCCTTACATTATTAAGCTCGTGGGTTTTGAATCATATGGTTTGGTTGGTTTTTATGCCGTGCTGCTAGCATGTTTAAATATTCTGGATGCTGGAATTGGTGGCGTATTAACACGTCAGGCAATAATTTCAAGGTCAAGTCGAGAAGATTTTGAGGAGTTTATTGGTATTTTTAACAAGGTAATAAAGTTTTTTATATTGATTGGCAGCTTAGTCGCGATAATTGGCTCATGCCTTTCTTATCAATATGGTAAAAGCTGGTTAAAGACATCGTTGAGTACGGATGAAATCGCCTTTTGTATTTCATTAATGTTTTGTATCTTTGCAGTCCGTTATTTACAAGGGCCGTATCGGAGCCTTCTACTCTCTAACGAAAGCCAAATTACGATATCAAGTATCAATTTAGTTTATGTAACACTTTCGCAACCAATTACATTGTTGTTGTTATGTTATTATCATCGAGATATAAGATTATACTTTATTGTTCAAATGTTCGCCGCGGTAATAAATACCATGCTGATGGTTTATTATGGTGAGAAGACAAAGAGAATAATTAGATCTTCTTTACCAGAGATAAATGATACTATTGGTAAGCTGCCCTTGAAAAACATTATCATGTTTGCAATGCAGCTTTCAATAATATCTGTAATGTGGATAATTGTTAATCAATCAGATAAACTAGCATTAACAAAATTTATAGAATTATCAGAATATGCCAAATATAGCGTTGCTGTGTCCGTAAGTGCATTAATCTTCATTATCAGCGACCCCTTAAATCAAGTGCTTTTGCCCAAACTTACACGTTGTTATAGTGAAAAGCAATATAGCGCATACGGTGATTATTTTACCAGTGCAGTACTATTTGTTTGCCTATGTTTGATACCACTTTCCATGTTTATTTTTTTTAATGGAACTAAACTTCTTTATGTGTGGAGTGGGAATTATGAACTCTCTAATGGTGCTGGAAAATATCTCCCATGGATTTTTCTTGGTGGAGTTTTTGGGGTGTTTTCTAATTTTTGTTTTCTTTTGCGTTATAGCAGTGGGGAACTAAAAAAACATACAATAGTATATTGCTTATTCGGTCTCATAGTCGTTCCATTAAATGTTTATATCGCGAGCAAATATCACGGAATTGGTGCTGCAATCTTCTTTTTTATTAGTTCATTAGTGCTTTTTATTTTTTGGTCTGGTTATAGTTTTTATAAGTATTTTTCTTCTGGTACAGATTACATATTTATAATAATTGGACCATCGTTTTTAGGAATGTATGGTTATTTTTATATTTTATCATCTTGCGAATTAAGTTCCGCGAATAGGTTTTTATCACTCTTGGTTATGTTAGGTGAGGGGATCGGCGGAATCATTATTACAGCAACTTACACTTCCCTAATTAAAAGAAAACTTAATATCAAACTCAGAATAAATTAATCATAAAAATATTTATTGTTCGCCTGGCTATTTTGAAAACAACGGTGGCTCTTTAGTACTTCATAGATTATGCTATTTAATTAATGATCTTGATAATTACAATGCTTTTTAGTAAAAACCAACCATAAGTATTCAGGAAAATGTGGTATCCAAAATTTAATTGTCA
>NZ_MAYS01000499.1 GCF_001756855.1 Candidatus Erwinia dacicola
GCTGACCAGCGCGTCATACACCGGCGCGGGCATTTCCACCGGTACGCAAATGTCAAGCTGGCGCTCGACACGCACCACGTCATACACCAGATTGACCGCCGCCTGCCGTTCGCTGACCCGGCTTTGCGGCGTCACGCCTGCGGTGTGGCCAATACCGTTCGTCCAGACCCCGGCGCTGCACTGGTAAGGCGAGGTGCGGCACCCCTCGGCATCGGCGATAAGCTGCAATCCGCCTTCGGAAATCTTCAGCGTTTTAAACTGTGGCAGCAGCACGGCGATTGCCACCACGGCCACCACGGTGCAACGCTTAGCGGCCTTCATCGCTCACCCCCTGCACGTTCTGACGCTGCAGCTCAAACGTTTTACGGCGGTAATGCCAGTTGATAAAAAACGTCGCCACGTTGATCACCAGCGTGACCACGGCGACCCCGGAACCCACCATAAAGGCGATATCCTGTGGCGTGTGACGGCCAAACCACATCAGCACAAGCCCGATCAGGTAGTTGATCAGCGAGTTGATTTTCTCCATCTTTTTCAGTCCCACAGGTTAACGGTTTCATCCGCAGACGTTGCGGGCAGATCCGGCAGCGTCACCTCGCAGCCGTGCATCAGTACCGGCCCGCTTTCGGCCAGCCCCGGATTGGCCGCATAGACCAGCTCGACGGCCTGCTGCGTGCGCCCGTACCAGCGCCAGCAAATCTGATCCACGGTGTCGCCCTGCTGCGCGTAAATAATCACAGCAGGCTCACAATGCAGCCGGAACACCCGGCAATACGGCTGATACTGAAACGCGCGTCGCGCCAGTACTCGTCCGCGCTCGCCTCAACCTCTGCCCCTTTTTTTCCGCTGGCGTCATAGCCGCGATAGCGCTCGACGATGGTCGCGGCGGTAATGGCAGAAACGGCGGCGAAGTAGTGCGCAACCTTTTCACTTTCACCGTCAAAGCTTTCCGCCGGGACGTCAGGCAGGGTTTTAAAGCCCGCCGCCATCTGCTCATAGCGCCATTCGTACAGCTCGGCGTTCACTTCTGAAATTGCCGTTTTCACCGCAAGGCGCAGGCGCTGTGCGGTCACGGTACCCTCATAACGCAGCGTGTCGCGCAGCTGCTGCAAATCCACGTCAGGCCAGAAAAAGGTGTTCTTTACCGGCGGCTCGGCAGCATCTGCCGGTCGCGGGGCGGGTATCACAAGCATGTTCATAGTCGGCCTTAAAATAGGTGGGCGGTGGAGAGCCGCGCAGGCATTAAAATGCGTTGCAGCTCTGCCGCCCTGCGCGGGGCGCTTTCGGTCAGCGGCGAGCAATGGCCTGCTTTTTCAGCTCAGTCGCCAGCCGCTCAATGTCTTTTTTGACGCCACAGCCCTCGTTTAGCTGTAGCGCCCGTGTAAGGTGTTGCATCGCATCCAAACCCCTGCCCGCCTCACGAAGAACGTACCCGGTGATTTTGTGCAGCTTGGCGCGCACCTGGTCGGGCATGTCTTCGGATTTCGTCAGCTCAATCGTCGCCAGTAGCGGCCCGGTATCCACCGGCGTTTTCAGCACCCAGGCGCGGGTCGCGGCGTCAGCAACTTCTTCAGCCAGCAGATAGCCCGTTGCGTCACGCTTGAAGCCGGACGGTGGCACCAGACCGTGCGCCAGCGCGTACCGGGCAATCTCCAGCGCGCCCGGCACGTCGCCTGCATCCAGCCGCCAGATCATGACGGTCATCAGTACGGCATCCTGTGCGCCTTTTCCTTTAGCGAGCACGCCCGCCACCCACGGCAGATACTCCGGCAGCATGTCGCGCTTGAGTTCTGCCTTGCGCTCCTGCGAGCGCACTTTCTTCAGGCGGCGTTTGTCGTCGTTAAGCTTCAGCAGCATCAGTTCGTAGCCGTTGGCGTGGCGCAGCGGGTTACTGGCCTGCTGCGAGGCTTCAACCGCTTCCATCCGCATAAGGTGACGTCGGGCAGGACTTAACATGCGTTACGCCTCCGGGGTTTCCGCAGCGGCTTCGGTAGTGGCAGCATCTGCTTTAACTTCATCTGGCAAATCAGACAGGACAATCCCCTCAATCAGGCAACCGGCCGCATAATCCTCAACTACGTAATCCTCGTTAATGGATTCGTAGTTTTCGATGCGGTCGCGCTTCGCCACTTCGTCAATCAGGCGACGATGCGTGCCTTCCTGGAAGTAAATCGACAGGTTGTCCAGACGGGTGATCAGCACTGCATCCGCCGGGAAGTACGGCACGCGCACCGCTGGCAGGTTGCCGATACGTTTCTGGCTGATAATCAGATCGCCCGCCAGTGCTTCGGTGTTGGCCTGCGACTGGTTAACCAGCGGGAAATACTTATCGGCCAGCAGCTGACGACCGCAGATCACCACCAGCTCCGGGTCTTCCTGATACCACGGCTCGATCAGGTTGTTGGTCGCGTCCATCACCACGGCATCGAGATTTACGAAGGTGCGGCCTTTGCCGATTAGTACGCCCTCGGATACTGAGCCATCCTCGTTAGTAGTTTTGTTCATCACGCGTTTCGGCGCGTCATTGCGGTACTTCTGCAGCCAGCCCACGGCCACGTCCTGCAACATCGGGTTTTTGGCGCGGCTGGAAGTTTTGGCGCGCGCCACGCCGTTAAAGCCGATCATGATGCGGTCAAGAGACTGGCGTTTGATGATGGCGTCACGCAGGCGGGCCTGAAAATCTTCGTAGCGCGCCCACAGGTCAAGGGTGTTGTAGCGGATGTGGAAGTCATAGTTAACCTGCGCACACTCATAGCCTGTGCTGTCGAGTGCGGAGAAATCCGCGGTTTCGCGCTCGTCGCCGCCCGCCGTGTCGGTGGTGCTGGCAATCGAACCGGACACGCCGATACCGACCTTTTCGCCTTTCATTTCAGATACCGGCACGATGTTGATGCGGGTCAGGAAATCAGAGGACTCCTGCACGCGGTTCATCAGCGTCTGTGTTACCGACGGCTCAACGGTGAATTTCTTGTTCATGTCGCCGGTATCGACGTTGTTCAGCTCGGCCAGGCGGGACATGAAAGCGTTAAATTTAAAGCGGGTGTTCTGGCGCATTTGCGCTCCTGTATTCAGTTAGTTTTTTTTATTACGGGCTGATCAGCAGTCGGTCTGCACGCTGGCCTTGTTATCGCCGCCGGTTGAGGCCGGGCGACGGGAAAAGCCGCCGTCGGTTTTGCCCAGCTGCACCTGTAGCGCGGTAAAGGCGGTACGGTCTTCACCGGCCTGCAGCTCCAGCGCGTCGAGCCGCTCAGTTAAGGCCAGCTCCAGCGCCGACAGCTTTTGCGTCTGCTCCTCGCCATTCTGCTGTACCTGCTCCGCCACGGCGGTCACGGCTGCGCTGACGTCGGCAAACTGCTCGCCGTCGGTTTTCTTTTTTGCGGAAAACATCGCCGACACGCGGGCCAGCAGTGACGGGGCCGGATCGGCTTCCTCGGTAAACTCAATCAGCGTTTCTTCGGCGGCGGTAAACAGGTTGTCTTTGTGCTGCTTACGGGAGGCCAGCGGGTTAGCTGACGCCGTGGCGCTGAAGCTCAGAATTTCCGTACCCAGGCTCGCCGGGTCATCGGTAATCGCCAGGCCAATCAGGTACGCCTCGCCGGTGTCGGCAAATTCCGGGCGAACCTCAATGGAGGTGTAGATTTTCTGGCGGGCTTTGGTCAGTTCGACCAGCTCCGGGGTCGGGCTGATGTCAGCGTACAGCGCCAGCTTGCCTTTCAGCGGGCCGTCGGTGACTTCTTCCGCGCTCAGGGCGGTGACGTCGCCATAACGGCGAAACGGGCTGTCAGCGGTGTAACCCTTGATGTGTTCCATGTTGATGCGGGCGCCGTACATCTCCGGGTCATAGTTTTTTGCCATCTGCGAAATCCAGTCGCGGGAAATCACGCGGCCGTCGGTGGTTGCGCCTTCTGTTGCGATGCGAAAACGCTTTGCTTTAAGTGTTGCCATTAATCAGGCTCCGGTCAGTGAGTTGGTTCAGGTCGGGGCCAGTTTCACCGCCACGGCCTGTCCGCTCAACGAAAGCCAGCCCGCTCAGCCATCAGCAAACAGGGACAGCAGGCGCGGCCATTTGCGCACCGGTAGCCTTGTCGCTATGAACATGACACCCACAACCACCATCAGCGATCCGCGCCGTCAGGCCGCACTGCTTTACTGGCAGGGTTACTCCGTGCGCCAGATTGCGGAGACGCTTAACCAGAAAACACCGACCGTGCAGAGCTGGAAGCTGCGCGACGCGTGGGAAGACATTGCGCCCATCAGTCGCGTTGAGGCCAGCATGGAGGCGCGGTTAATCCAGCTCATCATGAAAGAGGTGAAAGGCAACGGGGATTACAAGGAAATAGACGCGCTTGGCCGTCAGATAGAGCGACTGGCCCGCGTGGAGCGCTACCGCAGTTCGGGTAACGAGGCGGACTTAAACCCCAACGTGCGCAACCGCAACAGGGGTGAGCGCCAGCCGGTGATTAAAAACGAATTCAGCGAGGAGCAGACCGAAAAGCTTACCGGCCTGTTTATGAATAGCTGCTTTGAGTACCAGCTCAACTGGCACAGGGCCGGGCTGACGCACCGCATTCGCAATATCCTGAAGTCCCGCCAGATTGGCGCAACATTCTACTTTGCCCGCGAAGCGCTGATAGACGCGCTGACCACCGGGCGCAACCAGATTTTCCTGTCGGCCAGTAAAGCCCAGGCGCATGTCTTCAAAAATTACATCATCGACTTCGCCCGTCAGGTTGACGTCGACCTGAAAGGCGATCCGATTGTGCTGCCGAACGGCGCAAGGCTGATTTTCCTGGGGACGAACGTGCGCACCGCGCAGAGCTACACCGGCAACCTGTATCTGGATGAATATTTCTGGATCCCGAAATTCCAGGAGCTGCGCAAGGTCGCCAGCGGCATGTCACTGCACAAGAAATGGCGCACTACCTATTTCTCCACGCCATCGAGCCTCTCGCACAGCGCCTATCCGTTCTGGTCGGGCGAGCTGTTTAACAAGGGCAGGCGTAGCAAGGGCGACCGCATTGAACTGGATTTGACACACTCGCACCTGGCGAAAGGTGCGCTGTGCGGTGACGGACAGTGGCGGCAGATTGTCACCGTTGAGGATGCGCTGACCGGCGGCTGTAACCTGTTTGACCTGGACCAGCTCTCCCTTGAATACAGTCCGTCGGAATATCAGAACCTGCTGATGTGTGAGTTTGTAGACGATGAAGCGAGCGTGTTCCCGTTCGCCGAGCTGCAGACCTGCATGATCGACAGTCTGGAAGAATGGACGGACTTTAATCCGTACGCGCTGCGCCCGTTCGATTACCGCCCGGTATGGATTGGCTATGACCCGTCGCACACCGGCGACAGCGCGGGCTGCGCCGTACTCGCGCCGCCGCTGGTTGCAGGCGGTAAATTCCGCGTGCTGGAACATCATCAGTGGCGGGGCATGGACTTTGCCGCACAGGCGAAATCCATTGAGGATTTAACGAAAAAATACTGCGTGGAGTATATCGGCGTGGATGCGACCGGCATCGGCCAGGGTGTTTTTCAGCTGGTACGCCAGTTCTACCCGGCAGCAAGGGAGATCCGTTACTCGCCGGAAGTGAAAACCGGGATGGTACTGAAGGCAAAAGACACCATCGGCAGCGGGCGGCTTGAGTACGACGCTGGCAGCACGGATATCACGCAGTCTTTTATGGCTATCCGCAAAACCATGACCGCCAGCGGCAACCGTTCCACTTATGAGGCAAGCCGCAGCGAGGACGCCAGCCACGCCGACGTCGCCTGGGCAATTATGCATGCCCTGTTAAATGAACCGCTTACCGCTGCCAGCGGCGGCGCTAACCCTTCAATTCTGGAATTTTACTGATGAACAAACGCAGCCGTAAGGCATTTAAAGCACAACCCCAGACCGTACCGGCTGCGCCTCAGCAGGTTGAGGCGTTCACCTTCGGCGATCCCACGCCGGTGATGGATAAGCGCGATATACTGGATTATGCCGAGTGCATCGGAAACGGGCGCTGGTATGAGCCGCCGGTCAGCTTTCACGGACTGGCGAAAAGTCTGCGCTCGGCGGTGCATCACAGCTCGCCGATTTACGTTAAGCGCAACATTCTGGCCTCCACCTTTATCCCGCACCCGATGATGAGTCAACAGGAGTTCAGCAAGTTTGCGCTGGATTATCTGGTGTTCGGCAATGCGTTTGCCGAGCTGCGCCGCAACAGCCTGGGCAAGCCGTTCAGACTGGAAACCACCCCGGCGAAGTTCACCCGCAAGGGGGTTAAAGACGGTGAATACTGGTTTATCAATGACTGGAAGGAGCCGCACCAGTTCGCGGCGGGCAGCGTGTTTCACCTGATTGAACCGGACATTAATCAGGAGTTGTACGGCCTGCCGGAATACCTCAGCGCACTGAATTCCGCCTGGCTGAATGAAGCGGCCACGCTGTTTCGCCGTAAGTATTACCAGAATGGCGCTCACGCCGGTTACATCCTGTATATGACCGACGCGGCGCAAAGTTCCAGCGACGTAGACCGGATGCGTCAGGCAATGCGCGATACCAAAGGAATTGGCAATTTCCGCAACTTGTTTATGTACGCGCCGAACGGCAAGCCGGACGGCATCAAGATCCTGCCGCTCAGCGAGGTGGCAACGAAAGATGATTTCTTTAACATCAAAAAAGCCAGCCGGGACGACCTGCTCAGCGCGCATCGCGTGCCGCCACAGATGATGGGAATTATCCCTGATAACTCCGGCGGGTTCGGGGACGCGGTGAAGGCGTCACAGGTGTTTGTCAGGAACGAGCTGACGCCGCTGCAGGAGCGTATGAAAGAAATCAACGACTGGACTGGCGAGGAAGTTATAATTTTTAAAAATTACGACTTAGAGAGTGGTAATTGAAACAAGCCCGGATGTTCCGGGCTTTTTATTAATCAGCTTTAAAGAAATTAATGGTGGTTAATCCT
>NZ_MAYS01000500.1 GCF_001756855.1 Candidatus Erwinia dacicola
ACCACTGTTACCACCAAAAAATAGGATACGCGCGAGTACTTCTTCTCTGGCGGGCATCCTTTCCTCAAATTGAGGATACAAAAAAGGGGCGCTATGCGCCCCTTCTTCACCCAATCACCTCACTCCTGAATACGTAGACCTTTTTGGCACCAATCTCCGGTAGCCTCACGGTTTTCTGTAACCTGCCGTTTTCTGACTCGGTATCAAGCCATCCGGCGTCATGACAAAGCCGCGCAGTTTTTGCCGTATCGGAAGTACCGCAAATCTCCTTCCACCCACTCGGTAAAATATAAAATATAGTGTTTGACTCCGTGCCGTTGTTGCCCCTGTCGACGCGCCGGAAGCCAACCATATTAGCAGGACGGTTTTTTTCATCGCACCAGTCAGCGAAGCGCGTGTACTGATTAGCCGTGATGAAGCGCCGGACTTTCTCAAGTGTGTCAACTTCTTCCTGATTGGCCGCATGGCCGCGATCCTTTAACCAGGCATCAAGGCAGTTTCGCGCGGCGTTGTACGCCTCGCCGGGCTTCCAGCCAGTGATTCCAGCTTCTGTCGCTAGTTCCCCGGCAACGGCCAGCAACGCGAAACGGTCAACGATTCGGCCAACCTGATTACCGGAATCGGCGGGCAGTAGGGTGCGCTCATACTCTTTCTTCATGGCCTTTGCCCGTGCGGTGACACCGGAAAGGTTCCCCGAAATCCAGCGCAGCCAGTCGCGGAACGGAGCTCCATGAAACTGACGGCTGGACTGTTCCAGATATTCCGCAAACTCCTTACCACCATCAAACCCGTGCAGATTTTCAAATGCCCCATGCTTCCCGGTGTCGCTGGGGATTTGCACCATACGGACGCCCACACCCGCCCCGGTGCGTTTCTCCCCGGCTTCGGCGGCGTGCTCCATGATGGAAACTTCCCCGGTCGACAGGTAAAGCAGCGTCCACGTTGCCGGGTCACGCACGCTGCCATCAACACGGCCACGCGCTTTACCCTGCCCGTTACCCAGCATATAGGCAATACGACTGGCCTCTTTCCCGTCCACCTCGCTGATTTCATCGAGCATCAGCGCGGCATCGTTCCTGCGCAGGGCAATACCTTCCAGCGCGTTACCCGTTGCCCGCCATGTCTTCCAGAAGTCAGCGCCACCACACACCGACGCGGCGACCTTCATCGTGGTGGTTTTGCCGTCTGTGGATTCGCCCTTGAGGTGATAACCCCCACCACCAACGCCCATCAAACTCAGAAGCGGTGCGGCAAGTGCCAGACTGACGCAAAATACCAGGCGGGAATTGCCGGCACAGTAAGTTCCGATGTGCTGTATCCATTCCTGCGTGGTGCCGCTGATACGGAAGTCGTTTTTTGACGACGAGAATGACTGGAGAATGACACCATCGGCATCACTGCCGATAACTTCATCCTGTAGCACGTAAGCGCCACCGTGCCAGCCCGTTTTATCCACGCAGGTAACTTTGCGCACAGGGCGACACGTTGAAATGTATTCCATCAGATAGCCACGCGCGGAGCCGTTAACGCTGATAAAGTGCAGTCCGTTATCGAGCAGCACCTCACGCAACTCCTGACCGCTTCCGGCGAGAACGGTCATAGGCATCGCCCATTCATGCCGCATTCCGTTGGAATCCTCCCATGACAGCAATCGCCCGAACTTCCCGCCGTCAGCATCGCAGGTAATGGCGCTGACGCGCAGAGGGCTACAAATTTTAACCTGCCTGACCTGCCCGTTATCCGCACCATCAGAGGCCGGGCGGTCAAACCAGAGGTAATCCTTTGTCAGCCTGAATCCATGCGGTAGGCGAGTTTCGGTATCCGCAGGGTTCATCATTTCTTCCGCAAACGCATCACGCGCACGCTGAACGCCGAATTCACGGCGATAATCGTCCCAGTCAGCCTTAAAACGTCCGGGAGGGACAGTCACCCAGCCTTTAACGGCCAGCGCCGCTTTAATGGCGCATTCGCGCCCCTCGTTGGGCTTGCCGTCAGCAAAGTCATTATCTCCGGCCAGAATGATTTGTGCGTCCGGCCATTTCTGACGTAATGCGGTGGCCACATTCTTCATGTTGGTCTTGGACAATGCCGCTACGCAGCAGCCATCGGTCAGCAGGGAAGCGCTTAATGCCGTGGCGTACCCCTCGGTGATAACAATTCGTTCGGGTGCGCTTTCCTGTGGCTTCCCGGCCGCAACAAAACGCCCGGCTGCTTTACTCCCCGGTAACAGGCTTTTTTGTTTGTCCGGGCTGATAATCTGAGCGCCGGTTGTGTGGCCGTCAACGTCAGTAATGGGAAGCAGCAATGAACCAGCAGGGAATTCTATGCCCCCGGCTTTCGTGACCCGGCGAGTCAGCGAAGATACATAGCCTGTAAGCCCTTTGGCGCTGAGATAAGCACTTTCCCCCTGTTCAGTGTTGCGGAACTGGTTAGCCCACCACTCAGGCGGCTTTTCGGGGGCTTCTTTCCTGGCTGGCATGGGCTTATTCGACGATGAACGGGCATCGAATGAATACACTTCCCGGATACGGATTGCCGCCTCCATCGTATCCACGGCCAGCACCTTTTTCACCAGGTCTAAACCGTCACCATGGCCGCAGTTATTACAGAACCACGTTCCGCGCCCGTTTTTATCGTCAAAACGGAACCGGTCTTTACCGCCACAGTGTGGACAAGCTCCATGTTTGCCATTTTCAGGAACGGTCACATTAAGACGGAAAAGAATATTGCTCCATTCGCCATTAGCCTGTTTGATTAAATCGGAAATAGTGATATTGTTTGCGATATTCATTATTAAATTCCAGATATTAAGCGCCGCATTACACGGCGCTATTTTTTAACGACCGTCGTCTGATAGCTGTTCGAGTGCTTTAGTTAGTTTTAGGGGCTATCCTAGATA
>NZ_MAYS01000501.1 GCF_001756855.1 Candidatus Erwinia dacicola
GAGCTTAAATTCCGGCGTGAAATGTTTAGCCATTGGGTCACCTGTGGTGTTGGGAAGGTGAGAATCTCACCTTCCGATCAGGTGGCCAGTATCAGTGTGCCACTACAACCCGTATCTGGCTGGTTGCTGGCGTCACGGATATGCGTAAATCGTTCAATGGTCTGGGCGAGCTGGTACAGCATGCACTTGATGAAAACCCGTTCTCCGGCCACCTGTTTATCTTCCGTGGTCGCAAAGGCAATACCGTGAAAATCCTCTGGACTGACGCTGATGGCCTGTGCCTATGTTGTAAAAAGAGCATTACCGCATTATAAATGGGGTCATGAGTCAGAACTATCTCGCCCGTATCAGCGCTGGAAGACGCGCTTCGCCAGAAAGACAGTCAGCTCAGTCTTGTTTCAGAGACTGAGTCGTTCCTGCGCTCAGCGATGGCCTGCGGCGAATGCTGTTCGGTACCCGCTCCGAAAAACTTCGCCGACAAGTTGAAGACGCAAAACCCCTGCTGAAACAGCAGGAGCAGCACAGTGACGGCAGCTAGACCGCCAACGGCCATATGCCGCTAGATCTGGACGATAAGCGTGAGTACCACACTGGCTAGCCTGCTGATGGAGCATTCGCAGCACGTGCCGCAGGAGGGAGAAGAGGTTTATCTGTTGCGTACCCACACACCGTGCAGAAAGTGCAATTATCCCGAAATGTAACCGGGCATGCCCGGACCGTTTCGCGGGCGACATGCGCCCCTACGTCACATATCCTTGAGTAACTTTTTCGCATCGCTGTTTTTGTCACTCTGGGTTGCGGCTAATCCACTCTTTCAGGCGTTGACGCGCTTCGTCACGCAGCTGCTGGCGCAGCACATCGTCCTTCAGGTTGTAGTTAATCGCTGACCACGGACCGTAAATGCGCAGCGGCACCGGCTGGTGCAGGCGCTTAACCAGCGTGTCGTCGCCGCTCCAGCCTGCCGTCACCGTGACACAAAAGCGCACATCCAACGCCCGCTTAACCAAATCAACGCTGCCCGCTCCGGTATAGTTCAGCACGTTCGAGCGCGCATCCAGCGTGCCGAAATCAATCACTCCATTGTTCAACGTGGCGCTGCCGGTAATAGACTGCAGGTTCGGCGTATTCTCATCGCCCTGTCCGTGCACTTTACTGCTGTTTTCCACCGCGCGTTGGATCAGCTGCTGGAAGTTCAGTCCGGCGAACTGGGCATTATCCACTCTGAGCTGGGCTTTGCCCCGCCACTGGCGTTTAAAGGCATCCACACTCAGGCCGCTGCCGGTAAAGTTACCATTAAGCGACAGCACACCGCTGACGGTGTCCGGCATAGCAAAACTTTTCAGCAGCGGTGGCAGATTAATTTGATGCAGCTCAGGAGTCAGCGTCACGCGCGTCGTAGCAGTACGCACATCAACCGTGCCGGGCAGCGAGAAACTGCCGTTTTCAGACTGCCCTTTAAAGTTGTCCATCGTCAACAGCCCGTCTTTACTCACTCCGTGTGCCCCAACCTTGCTGAACAGCATACCGCGCCAGCGCAGCTGATCCACCGTCAGTATCAATTCACCGTCCATCGCGTTAAGCACCGAATCGGCATTATCAGATTCAGGCATGCTGGAGATTACCGGCCCACGCCCGCTGAGCTGCTCTGACCCGGTGGTGCTTTTCTGGGCGTCGGCGACAAACCCGAACAGGGAGTCAAGATTCAGGCTGGGCGAGTGCAGATCGGCCAGCAGCTGCGGCCGCTGGCCGAGGGTGCCCGAAAGGGTGCCAGCCAGCATGCTGTCATTGGCGCTGAGGCTGAAATCGCGAAGATCGAAACGCTGAGCTGCGGCCGCCCAGCGGGCTTTCATCTGCCCTTCACCCTTGATGCCTTCCTGCGGTAGATCGGCCCCTTTCATCTGGTAATCAAGCTGGTTGACCAACGCACTGAGATGCTTCGGGTAATCGCTGATATCGAGATCGGCATTAAAGTGGAGCTGCAGTTCACGCTGATTGCGGTTGATGCGACTCCTGAATTCAATGTGTGCCTGGCGCAGCTGAGTCTGATCGAACGCCAGATTAAAATCGCGCAGGTTAAGCTGCTCACCGTTATTTTGCTGCCAGACCAGCAGGCTGTCGTTGATACGCAGGCGGGAGATATCAAAGCGCCAGCCGCGCGTCACCTCATCCACCAACAGCGCGCTGTTGTCACTGGCCAGACCAATCGGTGCATCTGCCGGACGCTGGCTTTCGCTGTCAGGCGTCAGGCGCACCACCACACCTTTCAGCATCACTTGCTTCACGGAAAGCTGATGGGAGAGCAGCGGCAGTAAATTGACGTCGAGGCGCATATTGTCTGCGTGGACAATCGGCTGGGCCGCACCGGGTGCGGTCAGAGTTATCGGGCCGGAAAGAATGCTGAGCTGCGGCCAGACGTGCCAGCGCAGCTTACCGTTCAGCGCCAGCTGATAGCCGCTGCGCTGCTCGACCTGACGGATCATATAGGCACGAAAATTATTCGGATTGACCAGCATCACTAACGCAGTCATTCCAACCACCATCACCACCAAGAGTATGACCAGTGTGGTTATCAATCTTTTCATGCTCGATCCTTATTTAGTCTTATCTATACCGCTGGCGTCGGTACCTTGCTGACCCTTGTATTTCGCATCCTGACGGCTGTTATAAGGACGAGCAACCGGCCCGGAAAGTGGCTCAAAACTGAGTGCGCCAATCAGCATCCCGGGGCGCAGCGCCAGCGGTAGTATACCTGAATTATAGAGTTTCAGCACGATGCGACCCTGCCAGCTTGGATCGATGCAGTGCGCAGTAACGTACACCATCAGGCCGAGGCGCGCCAGCGAAGAGCGCCCGTCCAGCCAGCCGACTAAATCATCAGGCAGCGTGACAGATTCAAACGTTACCGCCAGCGCAAGTTCGCTAGGATGGAGATAAAAAGCATCCCATTCCGGCAGCACAAACTCGTCGCTCATCACGCGGTCAAGCGCTGCACTGACTTCATCCTTAGGAGCGCTTAAATCAATAAAGGGAGCCGTATGGCCACGAAATGTGCGAAACTGGTTGCCCAGACGCACATCAACGGTTGCGCCATTGATACGCACAACTGGCGGGCGCGGCTCAATACTCAGCTTGCCGTTGTCGAGCTAGGCTTCTATATCGCGGTTACATAATCTCATATGCGCTACTCCAGCTGACGCTTCGATCATTCGAAGAACTGATTAATTTTTGCGCTCAGGATATCGATAGCAATGCGGTTTTTACCGCCGCGCGGCACGATTATATCGGCGTACTGTTTGGACGGTTCGATAAACTGCAGGAACATAGGACGCACTGTCTTCTGATACTGTGCCATGACCGAATCCATCGAGCGGCCGCGTTCATTAACATCACGCTTCATGCGGCGCATCAGGCAGATATCCAGCGGCGTGTCGACGAAGATGGAGAAGTTCATCTCCTGTCGCAGGCGCGCATCGGTCAGCAGCAGAATGCCTTCAAGAATAATCACTTTCTTCGGCTTGAGAATAATCGTTTGCGAGGTGCGGGTATGCTCAACGTAGCTGTAGATCGGTAGTTCAATCTGCTGCCCGGCTTTCAGCATCTGCAGATGTTGCAGCAGGAGGCTGTGATCCATAGCGCTCGGGTGGTCGTAGTTGGTTTTAACCCGCTCTTCCATGGTTAAATGGCTTTGGTCTTTGTAATAGGAATCTTCTGGGATAACGCCGATATTTTTATCACCCACCCGATCGCGCACTTCGCGATACAGCGTACTGGTAATAAGACTTTTTCCAGAGGCAGATGGGCCTGCGATACCTACGATGACGCATTCGTGTGACTTGTCAGTCATATATTAAAGACCTGATTTTTAGACGATATTGAAAAGTATGAATACACCTAGATGGAACGCCGCAATTATAGGGAGTTAGCCGCTTTGATGCCAGAGAAAAGCGCCCGCGCTGTCTTCGAACTTTCCCGTTAGGCTACAAATGCTTTCACCGTTAAACTGAGCAGGGCTTTGTTGAATAAATCAGAGTTACGCTCATGGACTTGTCCGGCCAGTACAGCGCCCCGCTTCGCGCCGGGATAAGTGGCCTGATCTTTTTCCTCAGCAACGCATATGGCCTTAACGCGCGTCATAAGCGCCGTTTGCTGAAGCTTCCCTAATTTTTCGGTGTTGTCTGGTTAATCAGACCCAGCAGAGCCTGTGCATCGTCAGTTCATGCAGCAATGGCTGACTCATCAAGCCAGACCGTCAGGGAACCCATATGACCACTGAGTTGTCTGAGTGCTTTGTTGTATGCAGGCCAATTGGTGATTTTAAACTTTTGCTTTGCCATGGGGACCTGATATTGTAACAAATTTAGCGATCAGAGCCGCCAGTCACCTAAAAGTTCGATTTATTCAA
>NZ_MAYS01000502.1 GCF_001756855.1 Candidatus Erwinia dacicola
ATCAGTGTGCCACTACAAAGCGAGAGGTTAGTAAATGACATATGTCACTTATTGAGATAAGCACAATTCGGAAACTGTTTGCTTTAAAATGCTCCACACTGAAAGAATGAACGAAGGACGGGGAAACTATGTCGGAAAATATTGCTAATCCAGTGACGCAGCGTCACTGGATCCTGATCGCCTCTATGCTGGCGATGTTTATGGCGGCGATTGAGGTCACCATTGTTGCTACGGCTATGCCAACGATTATTGCCGAGTTGGGGGGCTTCTCGCAGTTTGGCTGGGTCTTCTCTATCTATCTGCTTACCCAGACGGTCAGCGTGCCGATTTACGGGCGGCTGGCAGATTTATGGGGCAGAAAGCGCATGTTTTTTATTAGTACAGGCCTATTTTTATGCGGCTCGGTGCTGTGCGGCTTTGCCAGCAATATGGGTTGGCTAATCCTGTTCCGTGCCTTACAGGGGCTTGGCGCCGGGGCCATCATGCCGCTAACCTCCACCATTATTGCCGATGTCTACCCCCCGAAAGAGCGGGCGGGGATCCAGAGCTGGCTGTCCAGCGTTTGGGGCGTGGCAGCGATCGTTGGCCCGCTAACCGGGGCGTGGCTGGTGCAGCATTTTAACTGGGCGCTGATTTTCTGGGTTAATGTGCCGATCGGCATAATTTCGATGCTGCTGCTGACTCGTTTCTTCCCGGAATCGAAGGATAAAAGCCCGCATCGCCTGAACCTGACTGGCAGCGCCTTACTGATGCTCACAGTCAGCGCGCTGCTGGTGGCGTTACTGCAGGCGGAATCACTGGGGCTGCTGCTGGTCGCCGAGCTGGTCATCGTGGCAGGCATCGCGGGATATGCCTTGCTGCACCACGAGCGTAATGCCAGCGAACCGCTGTTCCCGATGGCCATCTGGCGCAGCCGCACGCTGCTGGCGGGGAATGCCGGAAATCTGCTAATCGGCGCGGCGATGATGGGCATCAGCGCATTTCTTCCCACTTGGATCCAGGGCGTTAACGGCGGCACGCCGCTGCAGGCGGGCAGTGCGTTGGCGATGATGTCAATCGGCTGGCCGCTAGCCAGCACGCTGAGCGGGTGCCTGATGCAGCGCACTTCCTATCGTTTTACCGCGCTGCTCGGTTCGCTGCTGTTAATTGCCGGAACCACGCTGCTGCTCACCCTGCATCGTGAAAGCCCAGTGTGGCACGCCGGTTTTTTTGCCTTTGTGATCGGCACCGGGATGGGCATGACCAGCATCACTTTCCTGATTGCGGTGCAAAATACCGCCAATTTCGCCATTCGTGGCATCTGTACCGCGTCAATTATGTTTAGCCGCATGCTCGGCTCGGCACTCGGCACGGCGCTGATGGGGGCGGTGCTGAATTATAATCTGCTGCTGCGCCTGCCGGAGAGTAACGACCCGGTGCAGCAGGTTATGTCGCACAGCCAGCGCGCGGCGATCGATACCGACAGCCTGCAGCATATGCTGAATGCCATTGAGTTGTCGCTGCACTGGGTGTTCGCGGTATCCCTGGGGGTGGCGGTGATGAGCCTGCTGGTGTCACGGATGATCCCGGCGCTGAAACCTCATTAAACAGGGGCGCGTTGGGTGAATGGTTAATTTGCTGCTGAATGTGCTCACTGTTAAAGGTAGAGTCTTGGGACGTGGT
>NZ_MAYS01000503.1 GCF_001756855.1 Candidatus Erwinia dacicola
AAGATAAGACCTTTCAATAACACGAAAGGCTAACTCATCAATAACTTTGCAACAGTGCCACCTCGCTTACGGCGAGCGCGGTGCGGGTACCTCCATCCCACCATCCAGCACCCCAGTGTTTGAAGTCGAACTGCTGGAAATCCTGTAAGTTCTTCGCGGGCCGGGCATCGTGCCCGACCCCTGAGTCTGTCTGCGAAAACTCAGCCACAACCTGCCTTTTTCCCTTCTCCCTAACTTTGTGATTTATCATAAAATACTAGGAAATTGTGTCCCTGCACGTCAGGTGCGTTATGCTGTTGAAAACACCAGAACAGTCAGGAGGTGGGAAGTGTTAGAACAAATTTGTCAGCTGGCGCGTGATGCCGGTGATGCCATTATGCGAGTGTACGACGACCAGGTGCCGCTGGATGTCGCCCATAAATCCGATGATTCCCCGGTGACGGCAGCAGACATTGCCGCGCATAGGGTAATTGTTGCTGGCCTGCAGGCTCTGACGCCGGAGCTCCCGGTGCTGTCAGAGGAAGATCCTGCCGGCTGGGAGGTGCGTCAGCACTGGCAGAAATACTGGCTAGTTGACCCGCTTGATGGTACCAAAGAGTTTATTAAGCGCAACGGCGAGTTCACCGTGAATATCTCGTTGATTGAGGGCGTCAAGCCGGTGCTCGGCGTGGTTTATGCGCCGGTATTAAAAGTGATCTATTCCGCTGCTGAAGGTAAAGCCTGGAAAGAAGAAGACGGGCACAAGATGCAGATCCAAGTACAGAATGCGCACCCGCCACTGGTGGTGGTGAGCCGCTCCGACTCCGACAGCAAGCTGGAATATTACCTCAGCCAGCTGGGAGAGCATCAGACCACCGCGATTGGTTCATCGCTGAAGTTCTGCCTAGTGGCGGAAGGCAAAGCGCAGCTCTACCCGCGCTTTGGGCCAACCAATATCTGGGATACCGGTGCGGGCCACGCGGTGGCGGCGGCGGCGGGGGCCCACGTGCACGACTGGCAGGGGAAAACGCTGGATTACACCCCACGCGAATCGTTCCTTAATCCCGGTTTCCGCGTGTCGGTTTATTGATGTCTGCCGCATCGGGCCGATCGGGAAAAAATGATCGGTCCCTACGGTTCATGCTATCATGCTATCTGGGTTTTTGTAGGGGCGGACCTTCTTTTTAGGTTCGCCTTGGTCATAATTAGTGCAGTAATTCTTGCAACAACGTCATCACCTGCTTCACTTCATCCTTCATCAGCGCACCCTCTGTGGCGAACCGTACCTTGCCTTGCTTATCCAGCACGATAATCGCCAAACTGCCGCTCTCCAACTGCTAGGCTTTACGCGCCACCGTTGTTGTCGACAATGAACTGCGACCACGGGAACTGCTACTTATTGCTGTGAATATTGCTGCGCACGAACATCCCGGCACCGGGAATTGTCGCTACCGATGTAAAACTGGCCCACCTGCCGATGTAAATCTGACCCACCCAGGGTAAAAATGGCAGTTTTAAGGCACTGCCAATGATGACATTGGAGACCAGAGTGGAGATGAGTGTTTTACACCGTCAGGGCATGTCGATACGCGCCATCGCGCGCCAGCTTTCATGCTCTCGTGAGAGCGTTCGCAGATATATCCGTAGCCCGCTGCCCGTAGCGGATATCCGCTACAAGCCTCGCGCACCCAGACCCTGCAAGCTTGACCCGTTCAAGCCCTATATCCTTGAGCGCGTGGCCGCT
>NZ_MAYS01000504.1 GCF_001756855.1 Candidatus Erwinia dacicola
CGCAAACGGGGATCGCTGCTGCCGAAGGTCTACGAAGCGCTGGAGATGACGCCGCGGAAAAAGCCGGAGAAGCCGGGGTTTGCGGTGCTGATGAAGGGCTTCCTGGGTACCGACCCGTACCAGTGCATCCTGTGCGGCGACCGGCTGCGTTTTGCCGGCGCTCAGGCAGGAACGCAGGCGATGGCATTACTGTCGGAAAGGCTGCGTGGAATGGAGAAAAAGCGATGGCTGCGGATGCCTGAGCCGGATCAGTGTGCCTGAAAAATGGCTTTCCGGTTAAAAACACGACAAAAACTGCATTTTCATACTTAAACCTACGCACGAGCGCCGCATCAAAGGGATAGTTCGTTCTGACATTCATGGTTGGGCGCTCTCAGAAGAGGCGATTCAATCTCCTAACCATGAACCTGTTCTTCATCGTGCTGACGCTATGGCTAATCCCGGAAACGAAAAACATTTCGCTGGAGCACATTGAACGCAACCTGTTGGGCGGTAAAAAACTGCACGATATCGGTCAACGATAACTGAATTATCCTCTGACCGGGACAACCCGGCCAGCTTATTGCCTATCCTTTCATTTCACCGTACTCTTGCCCTGATGAAATCTCAAAGACTCCCTATCGCCCTGCAACAGGCAGTTATGCGCCAGCTGTGTGAAAAATTGCAGCAGGCTAACCTGCGCCTGGAGTGCAGCTATCCGGAGCCGGCGCTGGTCTATCAGCAACGCGGCACTGCGGCGGGCACGGCATGGCTGCAAAGCTGGGAAATCTGCCTAAACCCAGTACTGCTGCTGGAGAATCAGCAGGCGTTTATTGATGAGGTGGTACCGCACGAACTGGCACATCTGCTGGTGTGGAAGCACTTTGGGCGCGTCGCCCCGCACGGTAAAGAGTGGAAATGGATGATGGAGAGCGTGCTCGGCGTCCCCGCACGCCGCACCCATCAGTTTGAAATCAGCTTGGTACGCAGCCGTGCTTACCCCTATCGCTGCCGCTGTCAGCAGCACCAACTCACCGTACACCGTCATAATCGGGTGATGCGTGGCGGGAGCGAATATCGCTGCCTGAAGTGCGGGGATATTTTAACAGCGGGTGATTTCCAAGATTCTTAAAAACCCTCATTTCGTTTAATAATTATTCGATATCGGACTGATATTTCAGCAGATTATTCGTAATTACTGGTGCTTCTGTTACTCTCCACGCCTCTTTCATAGATTACACATTTACTGGAATATGTCTCGCAAAATTTGGGCCGTTTTGGCTGTTACCCTGCTGCTTCCATCCTTCTTTACCCGAGCACTCAGCTTGGATAACTATCACCAGAATAGCTTCGACCAAGCTAAAGCCTATGCGGCGCAGATCAATGCGGCCGCCCCTGCTAGCTTCTACTGCGGCTGTAAAATTAACTGGCACGGAAAAAAAGGCATGCCGGACCTCGCATCCTGCGGTTACTAGGTACGTAAAGACGCTAATCGTGCCGGGTGCATCGAGTGGGAGCACGTGATTCCGGCCTGGCGCTTTGGTCATCAGCGCCAGTGCTGGCAGAACGGCGGGCATAAAAACTGTGCCAAATAAAGCGGCTATCGCCGTATCGAAATCGACCTGCACAACTTGCAACCGTCGATTAGTGAGGTGAACGGCGACCGCGGCAACTTTATGTACGGCCAGTGGAACGATGGAGACCAGCAGTACGGTTAGTGCGCGATGAAGGTCGACTTCAGGAATAAGCTGGCCGAGCCACCTGCCCGGGCGTGCGGTGCCATTGCCCGTACCTAGTTTTACATGCGCGATCGATACCAGCTCAGTATATCGAAGCAGCAGACGCAGCTGATGACCGCTTGGAATAAACTCTATCCGGTTAGCCAGTGGGAGTGTCAGCGCGATGAGCGCATTGCCAGCGTGCAGGGCAACCATAATCCGTATGTACAGCGAGCTTGCCAGCGGTAAAATCACTGACCTACACTAAGCCGCATTCACAGCGATTTGATAACTTTCAACAGGATTTCCATGCGTATACCTCGCATTTATCACCCTGAAGCTTTAGAAGTGGGCAGTGAAATCGCCCTGCATGACGATGCGGCAAACCATATCAGGCGAGTACTGCGCATGGCGCCGGGCCAGCACCTGGAATTGTTCGATGGTACAAATCTGACTTTTTCCGCCGAGATTATTCAGGCCGATAAAAAAAATGTGCGTGTCAAAATCACCGCAGGCCGCGCCGGTAGCCGCAAGTCACCGCTGCACCTGCACTTGGGGCAGGTAATGTCACGCGGTGAAAAGATGGAGTTCACCATCCAGAAAGCGGTAGAACTCGGAGTAAATGTCATTACCCCCTTATTTTCTGAACGCTGTGGCGTAAAGCTGGATGCCGATCGACTGGCGAAAAAAATTCAGCAGTGGCAGAAAATCGCCATTGCCGCGTGCGAACAGTGCGGGCGCAACAGTGTTCCGGAGGTTCGACCCGCGATGGCACTTGACGCCTGGTGTGCCGAGCAGGATAGCGGGTTAAAATTAAATCTTCATCCGCGGGCAGAACACAGTATTAATACCTTACCGTTGCCGGTTGAGCGTGTTCGCCTGTTGATTGGCGCGGAAGGCGGGCTGTCAGCGGATGAAATCAACATGACAGCGCAGCACGGCTTTACCGATATCTTGCTCGGGCCGCGCATATTGCGTACCGAAACCACCGCCCTGACGGCCATTACTGCCCTGCAGGTGCGCTTTGGTGATTTGGGTTAAACACAGCTAACTAATTTAGAACGTAGTGGAGAAAAGAATGGTCAAGCTTGGCATCGTGATGGACCCGATTACTTCCATCAACATAAAAAAAGACACCAGCTTCGCCATGCTGCTGGAAGCGCAGAGCCGTGGTTATGAAATTCACTACATGGAGATGAACGTTCTCTATCTGCGTGGTGGTGAAGGCCGTGCGCGTACCCGTCTGCTGAGCGTTGAGCAGAACCATGATAAGTGGTTTGAATTTGGCAGCGAGCAGGACATCCCCCTGTCCGATCTCAACGTGGTGCTGATGCGTAAGGATCCGCCGTTTGATACCGAATTCATCTATGCCACCTACATCCTTGAGCGTGCCGAAGAGAAAGGTACACTGATCGTTAATAAGCCGCAGAGCTTGCGCGACTGTAACGAGAAGCTGTTCACCGCATGGTTTGCCAAGATGACGCCGGATACGCTGGTGACCCGTAACGCCAGCCAGATCCGTGAATTCTGGCAGCAGCACGGCGACATCATACTGAAGCCGCTGGATGGCATGGGTGGGGCGTCCATTTTCCGCGTGAAGAAAGAAGACCCTAACCTGTCGGTGATTATCGAAACACTGACCCAACACGGCAGCTTCTACTGCATGGCGCAGAACTTCATTTCCGGCATCAAAGACGGTGACAAGCGCGTACTGGTCGTGGATGGCGAGCCGGTGCCTTACTGCCTAGCGCGTATTCCAAAATCGGGCGAAACCCGTGGAAACCTAGCTGCAGGGGGGCGTGGCGAAGCGCGTCCGCTGAACGAAAGCGACTGGAAAATTGCCCGCCGTGTAGGTCCGACCCTGAAAACAAAAGGACTGATCTTTGTCGGTCTGGATATTATTGGCGACAAGCTGACGGAAATTAATGTGACCAGTCCAACCTGCGTTCGCGAGATCGAAGCCGCATTCTCGATTTCTATCACGGGTATGCTGATGGATGCGATCGAAAAACGCCTAGCCTGATTGTTACGGCGGAGCCGGATTGCCCCGCTGCTCACCCTTAACGCCCGGGCCTTAGAGCCCGGGCGTTAACCAGACTACAGAACATTAAGTATGAATTTACAGCATCACTTTTTGATTGCCATGCCTACGCTGCAAGACCCGCTGTTCAAACGTTCAGTGGTCTATATCTGTGAACATAATAGTGATGGAGCGATGGGGATAATCGTCAACAAACCGATGAAAAACCTGACGGTTGACGGCATCCTGCAAAAATTGAAAATCTCCCCGGCACCGCATGATAGCGAAGCGAAGCTGGATAAGCCGGTGTTTGCCGGCGGTCCGCTGGCGGAAGATCGCGGGTTTATTCTGCACTCGGCGCAGAAAACATTTTCCTCCAGCATTCGGGTATCGGATAACACCGTGATCACCACCTCGCGTGACGTACTGGAAACGCTGGGCAAGTCCGAGCAACCCGAGCACGTACTGGTCTCGCTGGGCTGCTGCGCTTGGGAGAATGACCAGCTGGAAACCGAGCTGCTGGAGAATGCGTGGCTCACCACCCCGGCCAACAGCAATATCCTGTTCCACACGCGTATTGCCGAGCGCTGGCGTGAAGCGGCGAAAAGTATTGGCGTGGATATCCACAACATCGCCAGTGATGCAGGGCATTCCTGATGAGCCCTCAGACTTTGCTCTCTTTCGACTTCGGTACAAAAAGCATTGGCGTGGCCATTGGTCAGCAGCTGACCGGCACCGCTCGCCCTCTGGCTGCGTTGAAGGCCAACGACGGCGTTCCCGACTGGAACAAAATTGAAGCGTTGCTGAAAGAGTGGCAGCCTGACCGCGTGGTTGTGGGGTTACCGCTCAATATGGATGGCACCGAGCAACCTTTGACCGCACGGGCGCGTAAGTTCTCCAACCGCCTGCATGGCCGCTTTGGCGTACAGGTTGATCTGCACGACGAGCGCCTCAGCACCGTCGAAGCCCGCGCCGAAATATTTGAACGCGGCGGCTTTCGCGCCCTGAGCAAGGGCAGAGTCGACTCACTCTCTGCGGTGATTATTCTGGAGAGCTGGTTCGAGAATAATTACACCTGAATTAACAGCAGGGCCGATCGAAAAAGATGATCGG
>NZ_MAYS01000505.1 GCF_001756855.1 Candidatus Erwinia dacicola
TGTCGACCTTTAAATGGGTTCATGTCTGCTCCTTCAACTAAACAGTGGCATCAGTTTACCATCGCCAGATCTTTGCAACAGTGCCATACGGAGTCCGCGACGTGTCTTACAATGTTATACTTCACAAGCCGACTCTTCGCTCTCAGCCTGTCGGGCTGAACCGGGCAACGGTCGATGATTTCTTGCTATAGGATGCTCCTGTAGCTGCTGGCTGTTTTGCTTCTATTACTATTACAACTTGAGGTTCGTGATGTCTGACGACATGAAGAATATTAAGGGTTCGTCAGCTGGCGAACAGGGTATACTCCCCTCAATGCAGGAGGTAGCAATGAGCGATCAAGATGCCAAATGCCGCATGCTGAGCACTTACAATATTGCTTGGTGGGGCAATAACTACTACGACGTAAACGAGCTGGGCCATATCAGCGTCTGCCCGGATCCGGATGTGCCGGAAGCGCGCGTCGATCTCGCTAAGCTGGTGAAAGAGCGAGAAGCCGAGGGTCAGCGTTTGCCAGCCCTGTTCTGCTTCCCACAAATTCTGCAGCACCGCCTGCGTTCGATTAACGCCGCGTTTAAACGCGCGCGCGAGTCTTACGGCTATCGCGGTGACTACTTCTTGGTTTACCCGATTAAGGTTAACCAGCATAAGCGCGTTATCGAATCGCTAATCAACTCCGGCGAGCCGCTGGGTCTAGAAGCCGGTTCCAAAGCCGAGCTGATGGCCGTGCTGGCCCATGCGGGCATGACGCGTTCGGTGATCGTCTGTAATGGCTATAAAGACCGTGAATATATCCGCCTCGCGCTGATCGGCGAAAAGATGGGCCACAAGGTTTATCTGGTGCTGGAAAAAATGACCGAGGTGAAACTGGTTCTCGAAGAGGCCGAACGCCTGAATGTGGTGCCGCGCCTCGGTATCCGTGCGCGCCTAGCATCGCAGGGTTCCGGTAAATGGCAGTCGAGCGGCGGGGAGAAATCTAAGTTTGGCCTCTCTGCCACTCAGGTACTAAAGCTGGTGGAGATTATGCGCGAAGCGGGTCGTATGGAGAGCCTGCAGCTGCTGCACTTCCACCTCGGTTCGCAGATGGCCAATATCCGCGATATCGCCACCGGCGTGCGCGAGTCGGCGCGTTTCTACGTTGAACTGGCGAAGCTCGGCGTTAATATCCAGTGCTTTGACGTGGGCGGCGGTCTGGGCGTTGACTATGAAGGCACTCGTTCGCAGAGCGACTGCTCGGTCAACTACGGCCTGAACGAATATGCCAACAATGTTATCTGGGCGATTGGCGATGCCTGTGAAGAGCACGGTCTGCCGCATCCAACGGTGATTACTGAGTCAGGCCGCGCCGTGACTGCGCACCACACCGTGCTGGTTTCCAACATCATCGGTGTGGAACGCAACGAGTTCAGCGAGCCTCAGCCGCCGCTGGCTGATTCCCCGCGCCCGATTGTCAGCATGTGGGATACCTGGCAAGAGATGCACGAGCCGAATAACCGCCGCTCGCTGCGCGAATGGCTGCACGACAGCCAGATGGACCTGTTTGACATCCATACCGGTTACTCGCAGGGGACTTACGATCTGACCCAGCGCGCCTGGGCGGAGCAGCTCTATCTCAGCATCTGTCACTATATTCAGCAGCATCTGGATCCGAGCAACCGCGCGCACCGTCCAATTATTGACGAACTGCAGGAGCGCATGGCGGATAAGATTTACGTCAACTTCTCACTGTTCCAGTCGATGCCGGATGCATGGGGTATTGACCAGCTATTCCCGGTGATGCCGCTGGAAGGCCTGAACCAAGTACCGAAGCGCCGTGCGGTGCTGCTGGACATTACCTGTGACTCGGATGGCACCATCGATCACTACGTCGACGGCGACGGTATTGCCACCACCATGCCGATGCCGCAGTACGATATCAATAACCCACCGATACTGGGCTTCTTTATGGTCGGGGCGTATCAGGAGATCCTCGGCAACATGCATAACCTGTTCGGCGACACCGAAGCGGTCGACGTGTTTGCCTTCCCTGACGGCAGCGTGGAAGTACAGCTGTCCGACGAAGGGGATACCGTGGCGGACATGCTGAAATACGTGCAGCTTAACCCGGCCGAGCTGCTGACCCACTTCCGTAATCAGATCAAGCAGAGCGATCTGAATGAGGATCTGCGTGCGCAGTTCCTAGCGGAATTCGAAGCCGGGTTATATGGCTACACTTATCTGGAAGACGAATAATCTTCCGGCGCTGCGCGCGTTTGCTGGCGCGCAGCAAATTAAGAAGTCTCCAGCCAGGCACTCAGTGCGGCACTGTTGCAAAGAT
>NZ_MAYS01000506.1 GCF_001756855.1 Candidatus Erwinia dacicola
TTATCTGAATTCGCGCTTTACTATTGCTGAAAATGGAACTTATTAACATTGATGGTGTGAAAGTCACTATGGAGTCAGGAATTCATAAAGAATATACTTTCCCAAAGGAAGTAAATTATTCTCGAAGCATAAATAATAGGTTGAGCAACCAGTTTGGTATTTATTTTTTTGTAACGATAGAATAATTGTTGCTGCCAGCACAGCTGAAGAACATGGATGGAGTGCTAAGTGGCACTCAGAATATAATGGCTTTGTGTGTTGAGTGCGATTTATATCAAAAGAACCTAATAAGTTACCTTGGAATACATCAAAGACAGCTTTCCGTGTTAATAGTGGTTTATTTATTACAGTCAGATATAGTCTGAAGCAAATTGCTGATCGGTATAGAGCAGAAATCAAAAGTAGATATCCAAGTAAAACCACTTCTACGAGTGGCTCTTCTCCTGTAACTGGAAAAACTACGACACAGGCAACTTCTACGGCTACCGTAACTGCGTCTCCGATACAAATAATAAAACCGTCAACGTCAGGCTCAGCTAAACCTAAAGTGAAGAAGCCTAAGTTAAGACCCTTAGAACCACTTCATCGGGATAGAAAAATTCTAGTTGACTGGAATTTGTGTACCGTTTCAATGCCAGAAACGAGGAAAAAAGAATATGCAATTTTTTGAATTGTGTAAACTAAATTTAAAATATACCCCGATCATTTATGCGGTTATGTTACGTGTATTCATCGAAACAACTATTAAACAAATATCTCCACTTATTGGGGTGATAGGTAAAAATCTTGGTGAAAAAAGTTTGGATGTAGCTCAGAAACTTTGTCAGTTAGGTTACTATGATCATGTTGTGAAAGACTTAGTAAGTAAATATTCAACCACTGAAGGTGGTTTGTTTTTAATGAATAATATTCAGTCACATGTACATTCTACTAGATTTTATCCTAGTCAGTCTGTAGTTAATAACTATTGGACAGAGTTATAACCTTTTCTATCTGCTTGTTATAAGTATATTACTGAAGAAGATATCAATAATAAAAAGAATGGCACTGAATTAGTTGATAATTAAAAACCAAATTATCTGGAATTTTCACCACGGTTGTTGACTAGGAATTAATACCAGTTTGGTTTCGAAACTATTAAAATATAATAAGCATGGTTTCTATCTGAATTTAGGGATCGAATACAGATGGTACCAGAAAATTAGGCACCTTGAACCGGCATTTCCTGATAAGGATAATTGTTTAACATTCTAAATAGGCTACATTTTTCTGCGCTACACGGGATATTTACGCTTTGGTAAGAGGTATTCTGATGGTGTTATGTGGTGCCGGAAGATCACTAACAGCACCCAGCGGAAAGTTAGTCAGTTCAGGTACTGTCCTTCTAAACAAGAAGTCCACCAAATTTTGGTGGCTTCCCGTTTACAACCCCTATATGGATGCCTTCAAACGAGTAATGGACAGCACATCAAAAATCCAGATGGACTACATCTGCCTGCAATATCCGGGGTATTACCGATTTGCAAAATGGATGGAACGACTGGCACAGGGAATTGCTGATGGCGTAATTGAAGTTCCGAAAGATCATTAAAAAAAACTATTTTGGAATTCACGTAGGTCGCATCCAGCCA
>NZ_MAYS01000507.1 GCF_001756855.1 Candidatus Erwinia dacicola
TACAGATAAGCCCAGCGTCCGTTGACCTTCACGTAGGTTTCATCGAGATGCCATGAGCCAAAACCGGAAGGTTGACGCCAGTACCAGCGCCGCCGCTTTTCCATTTCAGGTGCAGAACGCTGAACCCATCGATAAATCGTGGTGTGATCGACATTTACCCCTCGCTCAGCCAGCATCTCCTGCAGCTCACGATAACTGATGCCATATTTGCAGTACCAGCGGACGGCCCACAGGATAATATGACGCTCAAAATGTCGACCTTTAAATGGGTTCATGTGCTGCTCCCTCAACTAAACAGTGGCATCAGTTTACCATCGCCAGATCTTTGCAACAGTGCCCAGTGCGGCAATCACACCGGTGTACGCCAGCTAGAGTTGAATCGTCATGAAAATTCTTTAATTTACAATACTCTGCCTGAGAGGCTCAGCGTCCGGGGAATGGGATTCGGCGTAAAGCCTTTCGAAGGCGCAATGGTTTATTTTCCCGGCAATAAGAAGTAAATCTCCGTGGTAAGAAATATCCCGCTTCAGGTGTAGGATTTGGCTGAGTATTGTCTGAGACCTCAGCTTAGCGCCCGATTTACAATTTTTACATTGGTTTAACACGCGGGCGGGTAACGGCTCGCCAGCAGTGCTGCGGGCGTGTTTAGCGGATTGTGGCCTAATTATCTGTTAATGTTGAAGATTATGGCTGGGAATGCGAATTCACGCTATTTTATTAGTTTGGCTTAGCAGATGGGATAACTCGCTGTAATAATTCAATTAATTCATTGAAATTAACACCATTAATAACATTGTTAGTTTGTATTCATTTTCTGCAATATTTTCGCTGGCTGTCAATAAATTCTGGTAAATTCGCCATCTGTTTATTTTTTGAAATATCTCTTCATTAAGAGTAATAGAAACATCGGGTTGCGCCGAGAGACTGCGGCACTATAATAGGTTGCTTATTCACCAAGCGACTTTGTCGGATTTTTTTCGACATCAGGAGGTTCTTATCACTTTCAACCAAAACGAAACGCTGATTGACAATAACCATACTGAATATGAAGCTTGGTATGATGATTATGAGTCGGGTCCTGAAACGGGGGTTGAACCGCAGCCAGAGCCGATTCGTGGGCTGCCAGCCCCGGACATCCTCACGCCGTCAGACCGATATCAGGATCTGTTTGAGGCGGTGCAGATGTCGCGTATTTTTCCCGACAGCAAAACTTTTGCCGACTGTGCGCCTAAGATTGAACCGGAGCGCATTCTATATCGCTACTATCTGGAACACGAGCAGCAGGAGTTCGACCTGCTGAAGTTTGTGCTGGAGAATTTCGATCTGCCGGGCACTTATGACAGCCGCTATGTGTCTAACCCCACGAACACCATGGCGCAGCATATTGATTCGCTGTGGCCGGTACTCACCCGTCAGCCGCAGAAGCACAGTGAGTTCTCCTCCCTGCTGCCGCTGCCAAAACCCTATGTGGTGCCGGGTGGTCGCTTTAGCGAGACCTATTACTGGGACTCATACTTCAGCATGCTGGGTTTTGCGGCGGCGGGGCGCTGCGATCTGATGCGCAATATGGCCGATAACTTTGCGTGGATGATCGACAAGTACGGACATATTCCTAACGGCAACCGGACTTATTATCTCAGCCGCTCGCAGCCGCCGGTGTTCGCCATGATGGTCGAGCTGTTTGAGAAGAACGACGTGCATGAAGCAGCGCACTATCTGCCGCAGCTGAAAAGCGAATATGCGTTTTGGATGGACGGGCAGGACAATCTGCAGCCGAATCAAGCCTATCGCCACGTGGTGATGCTGCCGGACGGTTCGGTGCTGAACCGCTACTGGGATGACCGCGACACGCCGCGCGACGAATCTTGGTATGAGGATGTGGAAACGGCCCGGCAGTCGTCACGCCCGGCGAGTGAAGTTTACCGCGACCTGCGTGCCGGGGCGGCTTCCGGCTGGGACTATACGTCGCGCTGGCTGAGCGAGCCTGGCTGTCTGGAGAGTATCCAGACCACCAGCATTGTGCCGATCGACCTGAATGCGTTCCTTTATAAGCTGGAAACCACTATTGCGCGCCTGTCGGCCAGTAAAGGCGATCGGGCCACCGCGGATCGCTATCAGCAGCTGGCGCTGACGCGCCGTGAAATTGTTGATAAGTATCTGAGGGAAGAGGAAACCGGCCTGTATCGCGACTATAACTGGCGCCATGGCGAACAGGCGTCGTTCTCGGCGGCGGCAGTCACGCCGGTGTATGTCGGCATGTCGAACCTAGATCAGGCGACGCGCACGGCGAAAGCGGTGCGGGATTATCTGCTGGCCCCAGGCGGCATGCTGTGCAGCATGGAAGTGACCGGCGAGCAGTGGGACAGCCCGAACGGCTGGGCGCCGCTGCAGTGGCTGGCGGTGAAAGGCTTTAATAGCTACGGCGAAGAGCTGCTGGCGCAGGAGATTGCCAGCCGCTGGCTGAAAACCGTCGGCGCGACCTATGACCAGCACCATAAGATGGTGGAGAAGTATAACATTAGCGGTGATGCCGTGCTGCTGGGCGGCGGCGGTGAGTATCCGCTGCAGGATGGCTTCGGCTGGACCAATGGCGTGACGCGCCGCCTGCTGGAGATGTATCCACAGCTGTAAATACGGCACTGTTGCAAAGATCTGGCGATGGTAAACTGATGCCACTGTTTAGTTGAAGGAGCAGCACATGAACTCATTTAAAGGTCGACATTTTGGGCGTCATATTATCCTGTGGGCCGTCCGCTGG
>NZ_MAYS01000508.1 GCF_001756855.1 Candidatus Erwinia dacicola
AGTAGATCACATAACGCTATGCCTGTCTCGTTTTTCTGGGGAGTCCGGCCCCCGAGGGCCGGCGCTTTGAACAGAGTTCACGTCAGCGATTAAGCTTCAGCAACGATGTTAACGATCAGCTTAGCGAAGACTTCGCCGTAAACTTGGATGTCCACTTCATGCTCACCGGTCACACGTAGAACGCCGTTCGCCAGACGAACTTCGCTCTTAGCCACTTCAACGCCAGATGCAGTAATTGCATCAGCGATGTCGCGGGTACCGATGGAACCGAATAGTTTACCTTCGTCGCCTGATTTAGACGCAATGGTCACGGTGCCCAGTGCATTGATTTTCTCAGCGCGTGCATTAGCTGCAAACAGAACGTCAGCCAGTTTAGCTTCCAGTTCTGCACGACGTGCTTCGAAGAACTCAACGTTTTTTTTGGTAGCAGGAACAGCTTTGCCCTGTGGCACCAAGAAGTTACGGGCGTAGCCCGCTTTAACGTTAACCTGATTACCTAGGCTGCCTAGGTTTGCTACTTTATCAAGCAGAATAACTTGCATTACCTTACCTTATCCTCTTTAAGTCGTTAATAGACGGCTGCGGATTACTGATGACCATCAGTGTATGGAAGCAGGGACAGGTAGCGAGCGCGCTTGATGCAGCGAGCTAGCTGACGCTGGTATTTTGCACGAGTACCGGTAATACGGCTCGGGACAATTTTACCACTTTCAGTGATATAGTTTTTCAGCGTAGCGATATCTTTGTAATCAATCTCTACAACGCCTTCCGCGGTGAAACGGCAGAACTTGCGACGACGGAAATAACGTGCCATTAGGCTAGTCTCCAGTATTTATCAATTCAATCTGCTCGGCATGCAGTACGATCTTGTTCAGGCCATTGCGCCCTTGATGGCAGCTAATAAAACCCTGAACCGTAACCTGCGTACCGACCGTTATACTTTGAGTAATGGCTTGATGGGCTTTGCCGCTGATAATCACCGGCATCCGACACCAAGCTTGCCGGTTAAAACCGGCTTCCACCTGTTCTGAACGGTGCTCAAGCACGAACTGGCAGTGTGGAATTCCTGACGGGCTTACTTTTCGTATCGGCATCTTGCACACGGTGCCAAATAACGTCAGATGATTGGCCGTCACGGACAATTACTCTTCAGAATCTCCAGCATCTGCATCACCAGAGATTTCGTTAGCAAAATCTTCGCGACGATCACGACGCTCGTCTTTAGATTTAACCATCGGAGATGGTTCAGTTACCGTGTGCTTAACGCGCATAACCATGCTGCGGATAACGGCGTCGTTGAAGCGGAAGCTAGTTTCCAGCTCATCGATTGCTTCCTGCGAAGCTTCCACGTTCAGCAGAACGTAGTGAGCTTTGTGCAATTTGTTGATCGGGTAAGCCAGCTGACGGCGGCCCCAGTCTTCTAGGCGGTGGATCGTACCTTCTGCACCAGTGATGGTTGCAGAGTAACGCTCGATCATGCTAGGAACCTGTTCGCTTTGGTCAGGATGAACCATAAATACGATTTCGTAATGACGCATTAAAATTGCTCCTTACGGATTATTCAGCCTCCTGTAAGGGGCAGCCGCGGCCCATGGAAGCAAGGAACGTTATAAGCCGTGACCAGAGTAAACTCCGGGTCGCAACCTGCGAATGCGGCTGAAAAATTGACGCGTAATTATACTGGCGAGGGGGAACAAACACAAGGTAAATATTGGCGCGGATACGGGAATTTCGGGTGGACCGAAAAGAGGGTCCGCCCCTACAAAAAATGATTAACTAATGACACGTAGGGGCCGACCTTTTTTCCGGTCGGCCCGTAAACGTTATAAATGATGCTTTAAAAAAGCGGTAAACGCGCTTAGCGCCGTGGGGGTGATGCGGTGGCCAATGCCTGACTCGGTAAGATACGTCAGGTTGCTGTCCTGCCCGCTGTCACGCAGGGCTTGTTCCAGCCGCACGCTTTCTGCGGCGGGCACCACCTTATCGGCTTCCCCGTGCCACAGCAGCAGCGGGCGATTGGCCAGTTTTTCTAGCTGGTGACCGACGTCATACTGCGCCAGCGGTGTCAGCCGCTCGGCCAGCTGTTTTTTTTCCTCCTGTGAGCGCACCACCCGCGGCGGAAATAGCGTCTGGGCCAGCTGGCTAAAGTAGCCGGAGCCCATCATGCTGGCCGCCGCGCGCAGCTGCGGATAGCGCGCCATCGCCCCCAGCGCCGTCATGCCGCCCATTGATGCCCCTGCCACCGCTAGCCGCTCAGCGTCCACCAGCCTGCGCGCGCGCAGCACCTGTTCGAGCCCCGGCAGCTCGTCAATGTTGTTACGCAGGATCTCCCAGAAACGTGTCAGGCGCAGTTCGCTGTCGCCGCTGTAGCGCGCACCGTGCAAGTCAGCGTCCGGCAGCACCGCACGAAAACCAGCTTGGGCCAGCGCTACGGCGAAATAGGCGTAAACCTCTTTTGAGGAGGTGAAGCCGTGATAAAAAATCACGCTGGGCAGTGGCGCATCGCGTTTGCCGGCCGGAAAGGCATGCAGGCACTCAATCCCGGCGAAACTTTCACTATTCAGCTCGATCATCACGTTTTCTAATGAACTTTAATCCGCGCCATGCCGTTAATCCGTGTAACACACTAACTGAATTAAGGCACAACAATGAAGCGTCTCTCTCTCAAGACATGGAGTCTGGGCGTCAAACTTTCGGTACTGACCTCGTTTAGCGTGGCGGTGTTGTTCCTCATTTTAACCCTAGCGCTCAGCCAGCATCTCCT
>NZ_MAYS01000509.1 GCF_001756855.1 Candidatus Erwinia dacicola
CAGCATAATCTCTATTTATTAACAATAGCCGCTTAGGAGGGGAAAAAGATGGACGAATACTAACCGAGAAGGCATGATATTGCACAGCTAAAATTTTTGTGTGAAAACCTGTACGATGAAAGCTTGGCTACGTTAGGCGGCAGCTACCACGGCTGGGTTAACGATCCTACCTCTGCTGCCAATCTACAGCTTAACGACCTGATCGAGTATATTGCAGCATTCACCATGAATTACAAAATTAAGCACATCGAGGTCAGCGATCTGATAAGTCAGATTGATAAATATCTGGATAACACCTTTTATGCTGTCCAGCAATTACGGCATTAATGTTCAGGACTTACAACGCTGGCAGAAATCCGCCAAACGACTGTTCAACATTTTTGCAGAGGAATGTGCATCAAGCCTGCCGCAGGCTAGCCATTCGTTTTAGCAACCCATTACTCATTTACGGTTTAATAATGACAGACAAACTTTTAACAAAAAATGATTATCTGATGCGCCTCAGACGCTGTCGTTCCATCGACACGCTTGAGCGCGTTATCGAAAAGAACAAATACGAATTATCTGATGATGAACTGGCTGTATTCTATTCCGCTGCCGATCACCGTCTGGCCGAGCTGACAATGAATAAGCTTTATGATAAAGTGCCCGTTGCCGTATGGAAGTTTGTTCGCTAACTAATGATGTTGGATTTAAACCTAATTAAGTCGTGAGGACTGGTAAGGCAGAATTGGGTGGGGGACCCTGCCAGCCACATCCCGGCACACGCGTCATCTGTTACGGCTGCTTCCTTCCGGACCTGACCGAGTTCACAAATCAGCATTGCGGGAGAACCAACTGGGCCCCCATTGAGTACCTTGGGTAACCAGAGCGCAGGCATTATCAATGATGGCCCCGGCAATTGCAAGCCGCCCCTTGGTGACCGTTGGTTTCTTGCACGATCTGCAGATTATTTTCGTGCTATAGGCCCATGACCTTGGAACAAGACAGTTTTCAATAGCGCATTTATCAGATCGTTGCCGCGATCCCTTATGGCAACGTCACAACCTATGGCGAAGTGGCCCGGCTGGTCGGTTCATCGCGCGCGGCGCGTCAGGTTGGCGGCGTGCTGAAGCGCCTGCCCAAAGGCAGCAAACTGCCGTGGTACCGGGTGATTAATCGCAAAGGTAAAATTTCGCTGACGGGTGACGATCTCAGCAGGCAGCGTAAAGCACTGCAGGCGGAAGAGATTAAGGTTGGTGCAGGAATGGTACCCGATGGCGTAACCAGAGTAGGTGAAGTCGAAGGCACGGTTGTTGGTGCCCCACTCTTCGTTGGCATCTCCATTTCAGGGACGGCACCAGCGTCAGGTCGTGACGCTGGTGCCCGTGGTGACCACCTGTTTCACCGTATTGGTGATAAACATCAGTTTGCCATCCACGCTGACCGCAGCATTCAGCAGAATGCGTGCTTTCGGCTGGATACCCGCTAGGTTAAACGGCAGGGTAAACTGGAACGGTGCCTGCTTACCTTCTGTGCGCCCAACGCGCTGCACAGCACTTTAGACGGTGCATCCGACAACGTCACGGTCAAGCACAGAATCCGGTGGCAGCGTCCTAATCACCCCTTGCTGACCTTTTACCTGCAATCCCAGCGTTGGGGGCGGCATATCTTTGCTTTTGCACACCCTGTAATTACCACAGCCAAAGCCACGCCACTTAATACATGCCAGATTTTCATTGATAACTTCTCTTTCCAATGAATGATTACGACAGCCAAATACTGCGAAAAGGAAGAGCTTTACTGCCTGCGTAAGCTTAATTCTGGCACAACTTACTGATTTTTTTTCTAGACGCGCCGATCTTTGCGCATTTCACCCTAGCGCCACAGATTGCAAAAACAGTCATTGACGGTAATTGGTCGGATTTCGCAAACTGAGATCTGAAATTTTAATGAGGATGCGTTTTATGAGCCATATGAGCTAGGCACTGCAAAATTTACTGAATCTGCTGGATCTGGAAACCCTAGAAGAGGGGCTGTTTCGCGGGCAGAATGAAGATCTGGGGCTACGCTAGGTATTTGGTGGTTAGGTGTTGGGCCACAAGCGCTGTATGCCGCAAAGCAGACGGTGCCACAGGAACGCATTATCCATTCGTTTTATAGCTACTATTCTGTGCCCGGGCGACAGCCAGAAAGCGATTATCTACGACGTGGAAAATCTGCGCGACGGTCAGCATTTTAGCGCCCGCCGGGTAAAAACCGTTCAGAACGGTAACTTCTGCATCCTGGCAGGGTGCAGCGAAGACGTGGAAGCGGCGTGAGTAACCCAGCGTATTGACGGCAAAGTTAATTCTACAGCGCTCCCCGCCGACCTCGGCTTCGATTTCGCCCCAGTCATGCTGCAGCTGGTAGCCGGGCTGGGTTTCGAAGCGAACGGTCTTTTTACCGGACTGCATCTCGCGAATTCAGATAAT
>NZ_MAYS01000510.1 GCF_001756855.1 Candidatus Erwinia dacicola
CGTGCCAACCTTATAAGCCAGATCCCGGATATCCTGACGGGCCAGCATAGGCAGGCGCTGCAGCTGCCTGATAAACGGCAGCTCAAAAGTGGCTGATTCGGATAGTTTGTAGCGGTTGCGAACCAGTTGCAGGCGTGGCAATACATTTTTGCCGATAGTCTGGCGTAAAAATGTATTGGCCCGACGGCGGCCCTGTTTTTCATCTCCCAGCAGCCTGGCGTAACGTTCACCAAAATAACCGGCCAGAAAATCCGGCATGTCATGCAGGTACTGGCTGCGCCAATTATGGTCTGCAGCATCCTTGTGCCACAGCTTCAGCTCGGTCAGGGTGATATCTTTCGGTGCGCCAGGCGCAAAAAATTCACGCCGCATATGGTTAACGGCGTGATATTCACCCTGTACCGGACTCAGCACAGAATCAGTCATGTTTAGCTTTTAACTCCGCAAATGCCAGCTCGGTCAGCTCTGCCAGCCTGCGGGTTTCTGCGACATAGCTGCTGATGTTTTTCATACCTTTGCGCAGAACTTCCTGCCCGATGGCATCCGAGACCAGATCACGGGTCAGAATCACCTCATTGTCATAGAGGGCCATGACGTCAAAAACCTGTTTGCGCACCCCCTCCACATCGCGCCAGGCGGATTTTTCCAGGGCAAGAAGCCGGGGCTTGCCCGGCTGTTTTTGCTGCCGCACCGAAATGGCGTAACGGCCATCAATAACCTGCTTCAGACTCATTCCGCGCCGCCTTTGTGATACTGCGCTAAACGCTCTGTCATTTCCTGGCAGACAACACAGCGGGTAACGCCCTGAACGGCACGGCGGCGCGCTTCGGGGATCGGTGCGTCGCAGTCTTCACAGAAAGAGGCGCTGACCGTAACTGGACGGTAAATTACCTGGGCGATATTGCGCGCCAGCATTTCTTCGGTACGCTGCTGTACTAAGTCCATTGAGTCGGCCATCAGTGCAGCTCCTGTGATTCGTTGTCGTAGCGCTCGGCTTCACGGCGAATCAGTTCGGCAGCTTCAACACCGTTTAAGCCCTGCTGATGGATATGCAGGGCCAGCTCAATCAGTCGGCCAGAGACTGCCAGTGCGCGGTCTTTACGTTCTTCATTACGGGCTTTATTCAGCAATGCGGTCATTGCCTCCACGTCACTGTCAAAACTGCGGGTTTCAATATTTTTCATTTATCTTTTTCCTGAATTCGAGCAAAGCAATGCCCGACGGGTTGACGTCATTTACTGAAAAGACTTATTTAATTGGGCAGAGTTAATCTTTTAGGAAATAAACTCACAACTGCACGAAAATGATTCATAGCACGAATAAGCGCATTTCTTTCATCAGTGATCAGCTCACTAAAATCAAGTTCGTGGCGCTCTGTCTTAATATTCGCCAGATAAAAAATTGCGCTTAATGCCCTTTTGTTTTCGTGATAATTGCTGTCCCTTACATCACGCATATCATTCATAAAGCGGGAAATATCTTTTTCGCTGTTATCACCCCAAAGTCTGGAACGCAGCTCAGCAACGTGATTCAGCCCTGCAGTTCTTGCACCTGTAGTTATTGCAACCAGTGCAGAGTCAGCTTCAATAGCCATGCCTTACCTCTTTTACTTTTTTCATTGTTAACAGCAGTTTTCTTTTCACTCAGCACCGGATGCCAGCGCTTACCGCATTCACCCATAATTCAGACGTTACCGTATGACATGGACGGGCTTTGACGCTTCAGAAGTGAAGCCATTGAGATAGTCGTCATATCTTCAGCTCAGACCGATAGAGGCACTTAGGCCGCTAAGTGCATCAACGGTGTTAGCCAGGGCGGGGTTAGAATGCACGCGGGCGTGAACGCTCAGACCGATCAACGACAGGCAGCGGATGCCAGCGTTAATATTTTCCATAAATGCGCTTTTGCATGTTGGTGTCATTTTCTGTTCTGACACAGCGGCAGCGGCTACTTTTCCTATTTCCGACGTTGCCTGCAAAACGTAATGTGTCATGCGTTCAGCTTTTACCTCATTGACCGGCACCGCTGGCATGCATTTCATCTGCGCCAGCAGGCCGTCTATTAACGTAGCGTCCTCAGTGGCATCAGTGATTGCGGCAATCTCCATCGCGGTCAGCTGATGAACCTGATCCGGGTTCAACTTATTGCGCAAAGTCTGCTGGTTCATCCCCAACTTATCGGCCACTTCACGAATGTTATGGCGACTTGCAAAGGTCTGACAGGCGTTATCGAAATGCGGTTGTATGGAAACCTGATAATCAAACATGATTCGCTTCATCCTAACTGATACGATTTTTTACGCCTGAAGTGAAATATTACACTCACTTAATGCCTGGATAGTCAGGGCTGCCATGTTCACCTCAATCAGGCTTTTTTATGCTTTCCTTTGGGTTTGATTGGTAACTTTCCTTACTCAATCATGTTCTTAGCAGTTTCTTTGTGGGTCCCAGTACGACGACAGTATTCGTCTAAGGGCAAATAGGGTTCGGGTATCACAATTGTAATGTTGGGGCGCATGGGGCAAACTCCGTTAGTTAAGCCGATAGGTCAATATCGGGCAATATATGTCAATACTTCTTTAAACCTACAAAACAAAGTTTAAACTCACTTCATGAAAACTTGCAAGGTCAAACTTTCGTGAACCTACAAATTAATTTCACTCAGGGCGGTGGTACCGTACTGGATCGGGTTATCGAAGCGTATGGTTTTAGTACAAAACTTGCTCTAGCCGACCATCTGGGGATTGCAAGCAGTAGCCTCGCCAATCGTTACAAGCGTGACTTTTTTCCTGCTGATGTTGTAGTGAGATGTATGGCTGAAACTGGTGCGACGCTGGAGTGGCTGGTTACGGGACAGGGGCTTAAGCACAGTGACGGCGAGTTAGATGTAATGAGTTTCCCTCGCTATAAAATCGTTGATGGACAGCTTCTTGATGACGGCATTTTTATGCTTGATAAAAACGCATTCTTGCCCGGAAAGGCCTTACCCAAAGAGCCTATTAGCGTATTAGAAGGCTCAACACATTACATTATCGATAAAGATTTTGGTGAAATTTACGATAACAGTTGGTTGATTGAGATTGAAGGTAAAACCAGCGTAAGGGTGCTTACACGTATTCCTGTTAAAAAAGTGCGCGTGTCCGGTGTTGGGCCAGGAGCATCGTTCGACTGCTCTCTTGATGAAATCAATATAATCGGCCGCGTTGCTTTAACGATAAATTAGCTCACGGATTGATTATGTTAGACTACACAAAAGCAACTGAAGCACAATTAAAAGAAGAATTCAAAAGGCTTGCACAAGTTGTAAGCGACATTCCTTTCGGCACGAAGAAAGAATTTTTTAACTTACCCAAAATTCTGAATGAATAGACCCTAGTTTCC
>NZ_MAYS01000511.1 GCF_001756855.1 Candidatus Erwinia dacicola
CGGGGCGCGGCGCTGCTCATTAATCAGCGCCGTCTGGCTGGCGTTGGGCGCGGGTAACGCGCCGCCGCCGTCACCGACGGCCATCTGCGTAATCTGCAGTTTGGTGCCGAGGGCGGCGGCGTTTGCCAGCTTTGCCGCGCCCAGATTGGTCAGCAGCGCATAATATTTTACGGTCATGCGTTCACTCTCAGGTTATCAATTATATGAACCGCCGCACCGGAATAGCCCGGCCCGCTGACGGTGATGGTTTCAGGGGTATAGGGGTAAACGGTCAGCTCGTCGCCGGTGTAACAGGCGGCGGCCACCGGCAGCACGCCACTGGCGTCAAGGTTGATAGACAGGCCGATCAGATGGCGACTGCACGGCTTCGCATCCGCTATCAGGCGCTCCAGCTCGTTATACATTTCCTCCGTGATGCCGGTATCCAGTACCCCCACATCAAGGCGGAACGTGCCTGGCGCCTCGTTTGTCTGCCACCACTCAATGATGCGGATCAGATAGCCGAGCGGCTCCACCACGCGGCGAATTGAGCCGAGCGTCCCCTTATGTTTATGCACGTATTGCGAGGCGGAGACGACGGCGCGCTTTGTTGATTCACTCCAGCCGGAATCCCAGCGGTCAACTGACCACGCCCACGCAAGATAAGGCAGCAGCTCCACCGGACAGTCGGCAGCGCTCCAGAGCTTACGCAGCGGTACTGGTATGCTTTCGATTTGTGCGCAGGCTTCGGCGGCGGCAACTTCCAGCACTGACGAACCGACCGGCAGAAGGCGATCATTCATCCGAACCCCCGACCGTAATCGCCCAGCCGGTGCAGTACGCGGCCTGCGTTTTATCCAGTACTACATCGGCGGCAGGCTCCGCCAGCTCCACACGCTGCACGCCCTCAACATGCAGGGCCGCATATAAAGCCGACTTACGAATATCCCTGCCCAGTCGCGCCTGGGTACTGACGAACGCGGCAAGCTTTTCCTCAGCTGCGGCGCGTATTGGCTCAGCTTCCGGCCCCGGAAAGAGATACAGGACGGCATCCACGGCGTAATCCACAATCTCCGCCGTCTGCACCGTGACCCGGTCGGCTACCGGGCGCACGTCTTCATCATTAAGCGCCGCATCCACCACGGCCAGCAGGTCGGCAGCGGCCACGCCATTTCCTTCCCGCGACAGCACGGTGACGGTCACGCAGGCAGGCGACGGGCTGATCGCTGACGCATCGGCCACGCGTCCGTCAGCGCTTTTTGCGTGGTACTCATAAGCGCCGGACGGCCCGGCCACGCTCAGCCCCTCAAAGGCGGCAGCAATACGCAAACGAAAATCATCGTCGCTTTCCATCACGGCAGCGGTGGGCGGGATCGTGGTTTCATCCGCCGCCGTCAGCGTTAGGCGGGTTACGCCGCTGTTTGCGCCGAGCTGGTCTAAATCATCCGCCAGGGCATACGCCACCATGACGGCGCTGGCCGCTTCGTTGACGCGCTGGCGCAGGATAACTTCGCGATACGCGTTTTCCTGTATCAGTTTCACCACCGGATCGGACTCCAGCGCCAGCGTGCGGGCGACGGCATCCTGCTGTTCAGCCGGGTAAAGCGAAATCAGCGTGGCTTTGCGTTCAGCCAGAAGCGTTTCATAGTCCAGTATTTCCACCACGTCGGGCGCGGGTAGCTGGCTCAGGTCGATAGTTGCCATAGTTTCAGCTCACAGGGATGGTCAGGGAAAAATCCTGCGCGTTATCAGCGCGGGTGCCGGTGAGTTCAACCACCATGCCGCCATTAAACGCGGATTCATAACTGATGCCGGTCAGCTTTACGCGGGGTTCCCACTGCAGGATCGCCATATAGCAGGCCGACATAATCTGCAGGCGCAGCGACTCGTTTTGCGGCTGGTCAATAAGTGCAGAAAGCAGTGAGCCATAGTTCCGGCGCATCACCCTGGTACCGAGGGGTGTCATCAGAATGTCACGCACCGACTGACGGATGTGATCGAGGTCGGTCAGCGCCCCGCCGGTTTCCCGGTTCATACCGGTATATTTTGCTGCTGTCATTGTGGGCCGTCCGTTCTGCCACCGCCGCGCTGCACGCCACCGTGATTGTGATCGTCAACGACAACGCCGTTAGAGCTGAAGCTGCCGCCGCTGTGCTTAATGCTGCCTTTCATCGTGCCGCCCTGGGTCACTTCCAGCGTGGCGGTTTTCAGCAGCGCCGAGCACTCAACCTCCGGCGAGTCCAGCAGGATTTTTACCGCTGCCTGAATGGTCGCGGTCTGGATGCCGGTTGCCTTCAGCGCACCGCTTTCCGGTTCGTACTCAATCACTGCACCGTCAGGAAATGACCAGTGCAGCGCATCAGCAGACGCCGACGGGGCCGGGTTATCGTCAGAGAACACGCCCGGCAGCACAAAGCCGGTATCAAGCTCACCGCCCAGGCACAGGACAAGCACCTGCTCACCGACGGAAGGCGCATTCCATGAGCGGGTGCGACCAGCACGGGCGGTCAGCCAGTGCAGCCAGTTGGTGGTGTTATTACCGGTATCCACGCGGCATAGCCCGTCTTCCAGATTGATGGCGGAAACGGTGCCGATGCGGATCATGTTGCGCAGCAGGCGCAGGATTTCTGGGATTTGTGAGTTCATGCGAGGCATAATGTGCTGGCACAGAGAAACCAGCCACTTATCAGTGTTTGCCTATAAGTCAGCGGACAATTAAAAAACGGTCATTCATATGAAAAAATATTTTGCTAACGAACAAATCAAAGAGTTGAACTCACGCTATCTCAAAATAGTTCTAAAAATGGATCTTGAGGGTAAGTTTCAGGAACAACGTTCAGGTTTCATGGCAAATATAATTCAATCAATGATTA
>NZ_MAYS01000512.1 GCF_001756855.1 Candidatus Erwinia dacicola
ATAGCGTTATGTGATCTACTGATTTATGCCAATAATTCAATGAGACCACCGCTATCCCTGTTCATAAAGTATATCAAAATTTCTTCCGGAATACGTTAGCTCCATTTCATCAATACCGATAAAATGCTCTGATGGATGCCACAGTGGCGTTAATCAACGGTGCATCGCTGACGCTGACCAGCATCGATCATTTTTTGCCGGGGACTGCATAGGTTAAGAATAAGATTAAACGCGTTGATCGTCTCATGGAGAATGGTCTCTTACATCGAGATATCCCATTGATTTTCAGTCTAATTACCTCAATGCTGACACGGCAGTTATCTTTGTGTGTAGTTGCCATAGACTGGAGTGGCTATCCTTTCTAGGAGTATCATGTCCTTCGCGCAGGCCTTCTTTGTGACGGGCGTTCTGTTCCTTTACTGAGCTATTGAGCAAAGTCGTTCCTTTTGAAAAAAATAATCCATTGATACAAAATGATTCTCTTGATTCTCTCGCTCAATCCCTGCCACCCGATGCCAGAGTCATTATTGTCACGGATGCTGGATTTCAGAGTGCATGGTTTCATCATATTACTTCGTTGGGCTGGGATTTTATTGGTCAGATCAGAAATAACGTTCAGTTTTGTCTCGATAAGACTCGTGAAACAGGGCTAAAAGTGTCGGATTGCCCGGAATATAAAACGCGGTCATGACGCAGACTTAGTGTTGTTGTATTCTTTGCCTTTTGGATGATTGATGGCAAAGATTGATGTGGTTTGTCCTCGCTGTTCTGAAACTCATGAGGTTATCCGAAACGGTCACTCCGGCTCAGGGGCGCAGCTTTATCGCTGTAACCAATGCCCGAAGACCTTCCAGCTCAGTTATCGCTACAACGGAGCTAAACCCGAACCCCATCAGGCCATCGTTGATAGGGCGATGAACAGCTCCGGATGCCGCGATACAGCACGGGTTCTACGGATAATTCTAAATACCGTTCTTCGTCATCTAAAAAACTTACGCCGCACTAGGTAGCGCAAAACGTAGAGCTTGGCGCAGAGGTAGTTATCTGCTGTGAGGCAGATGAGCAGTGGTCATATGTCCGTTGCAAAGGCAATCAGTGATGGTTATTTTATGCTTATGATTACATCCGAAAGCGAGCCCCTGCACATGCATTTGGCCCTCGTAATGCTCTGATTTTAAAGCGTATTCCTGTACTTTTGAGCCAGTTTAAGCGGCACTGTTGCAAAGATATTGATGAGTTAGCCTTTCGTGTTATTGAAAGGTCTTATCTTTCAAAGACTCTGCTCACCAGACGCATCTCGCCTAGGGGATGCCCCAAATAAAATGATTCTGCCTGACCTTTTTGTAGCGCACGCATCACTTCAATGCCTTTGATTGTGGCGTAAGCCGTCTTCATTGATTTGAAGCCCAGCGTGGCGTTGATTATCCGTTTCAGTTTGCCATGATCGCACTCAATTATATTATTCCGGTACTGTATTTGCCGGTGATGCACATGCTGCGGACATTTACCTTCCCGCTTCAGCAATGCCAGCGCCCGCCCATACGTCGGGGCTTTATCTGTGTTGATCAACCGTGGAATTTGCAGGCGCTTCGTATTATTCAGAAGTTTACCCATAAAGCGATAGGCGGCTTTGGTGTGACGACGTGAAGACAGGTAAAAGTCAATGGTGCAGCCCC
>NZ_MAYS01000513.1 GCF_001756855.1 Candidatus Erwinia dacicola
ATGCGGTTGAGCATAAATTCGGTGAGTTCACGCAGAAAGTCCTCGCCGCCGAGTTGTATCAGGGTGTTGCTGAATGTCATGCTGTTGTCGGCCATCGGTTGACTCCTTCTGAGATAATTGTCTGATTAACCATTACGTTACCGGATAAGCCAATGGCTCTCACCATCCTTCCAAATTTACACCACGTCCTAAGACTCTACCGAGGCGACGCGTATAAAGGCTTTTTCTCCCAGATTCGGCGCGCTGTACAGCGACACCGAAAAACAGTTACGGTCAACGATAACGGCGCTAGGCGGAGCACTAAAACACTGGATCATATCGTTCCACGGCAAGCCGAGGCCTTGTCGTGGCTGGTGAACACCGAGGTGTCAATCACCAAGTTGCCATCAATATGCTGCACGCTCTCTTTCTTCAGCGTGGCCACTATATTACGCAGGTCCTGACGAGTCAGCGTCGGGTCGCCGCCGAAGCGCACCACCAGATCGCCACGCAGCGTATCACCGCTTAGGCTGCCTTTGCTTTCGAGCTGGGTGTGAAAACGGTAATCAGGGCCAAGCTGTAAAAGTACCGCCAGCGCAGTAATCACTTTCATGGTACTGGCTGGCAGCGCCATCTGCTGGCTGTGATAATCAATCGAGGGAGACGCAGCGCCAATTTTCTGCACAATCAGCGCTAGGTTCGCGCCGTCGGGTAAGTATTGGGTGTAGTCTTCGATGGAGGCTGCGCAGCATAAATGCGTAGCTAATGCCGGTGACAATTCGTAAAGATCGCATAATCTCGCGGTAACTGACAGGTAATGCTGTCATACTACGGTGCATCGTGGTGGAAAGTAAACGATGACCATTGAGTAACTCTGGGGTAAAATACGTATCAAATTGCAAAATAAGCCAGACCTTGGAAACTGCTCCGGGTCAGGCTTCTTTCGTTTTAAATCAGTAATAAGCGCCGCGGGACGCCTTTCCTGCATGCCATCCGTCAGGACGACGACACATTGAACAGGACAGATTTTATGAGGTATTGAGATGAATCAAATTCCAATGACGTTAAAGGGTGCGGAAAAATTGCGCGAAGAGCTGGAAGAGCTGAAAACCGTAAAACGCCCAAGAATTATTGCCTCAATTGCGGATGCACGGGAACACGGCGACTTAAAAGAAAATGCGGAATACCAAGCTGCCCGTGAGGAGCAGGGATTCTGTGAAGGCCGTATTCAGGAAATCGAAGCCAAGCTTTCCAATGCTCAGGTGATCGATGTTACAAAAATGGCCAGCAATGCTAACGGTCGCGTAATTTTTGGCACCACCGTTACCGTGCTGAATGTCGAAACGGACGAGGAGTCGACCTACCGTATTGTGGGCGATGACGAAGCCGATTTTAAAAAGAGCCTGATTTCAGTGAACTCACCGATGGCGCGCGGTTTGATTGATAAAGTCGTTAATGACGTTACCATTGTCAAAACCCCCTGCGGCGATGTGGAATACGAAATTCTGAAAGTAGAGTATCTCTAATTATTCTCTAAAGGTTTTGTGAAGATTAAGAAAAAGGCCGCCGAAGCGGTCTTTTATCAGAATCAGGAGGATGGCACTTTCTCCAGACCTGAGCTTAGTATGGACGGGCCGTGACAAAAAGGAGTTTAGCGGGACGCGGGATATACATGGAGCTGAGTATAAAGCGGAGCTCCGGTCATGCAAAGCACCGGAACGGCGAAGCCGTGACGCTCGCCCTGTAAGGGCGCTACGTTCCTTCGTTGGACGGTACAGCACCAGCGTCTTGCCGATTATCTGCACGTGTTTCGTGCACGATAGCGTCCACTACCAAGTCTTCCGTCTTACGATCTTCTGTGGCGATTT
>NZ_MAYS01000514.1 GCF_001756855.1 Candidatus Erwinia dacicola
GACGGGGAAACTGCTGGGATAACGCCCCTATGGAGCGGTTCTTCCGGAGCCTGAAGACCGAATGGGTGCCGACGAAGGGCTATAACAGCTTCAGCGAAGCCCAGGGCGCGATAATCCGCTATATAACGGGATATTACAGCGGTCTTTGAAAGATAAGACCTTTCAATAACACGAAAGGCTAACTCATCAATATCTTTGCAACAGTGCCGGGTAAACTGCTGATCTACTTTGGCGGATCCTCCAACGAAGCGATCGGCGTGGAGGCTCGGCACGCCGATGTGTTTGCGCTGTGGGGAGAACCGCTGAAAGGCGTGGCGGAAACCGTACGCACCATGCGCGCCACGGCCGCCCGCCACAGGCGTAAGATCGGTTTTAATATCTCCTTCTGCTCGATTATTGCCGCCACGGAAAAAGGAGCCTAGGAGAAAGCGGAATATATCCGCGAAGAGGCGCGCAAAAAGCTGCATGAGAGCGGCCACAACTTTGACTCGACCAAGCTAAGCGTGGGGGCGCAGCGCCTGATGACCGCTGCCAGTGAAGGTGAGCGTCTCGACAGCGTGCTATGGACCGGCATCGCACAGCTGGTCGGCGGCGGCTATAATTCTACCTCCCTAGTCGGCACGCCGGATCAGGTGTCTGATGCGCTGCTCAAATATTACGCTTTCGGCATTGAGAGCGTGCTTGATGAGACGTCATGCTATCTACGCCCTCTGCTGCTGGCGGCGGTTGCCACCTCGGCACTGGCGGCAGATGAAGCCGGCGGCTGGGCACCGCTTATTCCCTCTCTGCCAGCTCAGCAGGGTGCGGCCATTCTGCCCGCAGCGTAGCGTTATGTGGCGACCTGCGGCAGCGTATGCTGGTGCGCTTTGCAGTGGCACAGCTGGAAGCGCTGACGGGGAAAGCGGTTAGCGTGCTGAAGGGCGGAAATACGGCATGGAAAGCGGCGGGATTGCCTGTGGGAGCTGGGGACAAAGCCCTGCTGCTGCCGCGCATCGATCGCTATCGCCACCCGTATGAGAGTGCGGGTGACTCCGCCGAGGCAATGCAGGCGTATGTCAATTGGGAGATTGGTCTGGTGGAGCAGCTGGACTGCCATGGCACGCATGGGTTTAGCGTGCTGACGGCGTAAAATTCGGCGGGCTGCTATGCCTAAGCACGGGTCGGGCTTGCCCGACCCCTACGGGGATTGTCAGGGCCAGGCAGGCCTGACCTTCATAAAACGCAGACGAAGAGTCTGCCTAAGCAGATTATTATTCACATCACTGAGAATTTGGTGGAGATAAGCGGGATCGAACCGCTGACCTCTTGCATGCCATGCAAGCGCTCTCCCAGCTGAGCTATACCCCCCCCTAGCCGAAAAACCGTGTCGTGTTGACGGCGGACATAATATGAAACGGTGGGGTTGGTGTCAACGGCAAAATGATAATCTGAGATCGATCGCTGAAAAAGCCGTCAAAGCGGGCAAGAAAGCGCTAACCTTCTGTTTTCTCCGGCGGTCTGATGCCCCTTTATCTGCCTGAGTACTTTTGACACTGTTGCAAAGATCTG
>NZ_MAYS01000515.1 GCF_001756855.1 Candidatus Erwinia dacicola
ATAGTTATTCGCTCATCTTTAGTCGGAAGAGCAGGATAGCTTATCGGTAGCTAACCGTCCCTCCATCTACATGACCGAGCGTTGCACTTATTATCTGAATTCGCTGAGAACCCATACACCGGCCAGCAATATGTGTTAGAGTCTCGCCATATTTACGATCTAAAACTGATGCAGATTGACCCGTTAGAGTCGCCGAATTTGCTCTGGCTGCTCCAAAAGACGGGCGATGAAGTGCTCGAGTACCGTCAAGCCTTCGACTATTACAGCGCTTGCCGTCAAACGGTAGAAGAGGGCGGAAGTCATGCTTTTATCGGATTCGAACGCCATTTCTCCGCAATGATCGATTTCCTAGGCTTCTAGGACTGAGATAAGCCGGAGTCTGGACACGCATTTTTAGCCACTATCTAATCAGATTGTAACGATGACTCAATCCAGCTATAACGCTGATTCCATTGAGGTTCTCAGCGGCCTTGAGCCCGTGCGTCGCCGCCCGGGCATGTACACCGATACCGTGCGCCCTAACCATTTAGGTCAGGAAGTGATCGACAACAGCGTGGATGAAGCGCTGGCCGGTTACGCCAAGCGCGTGGAAATGATTTTGCACGCCGACCAGTCGCTGGAAGTGATCGACGACGGGCGCGGCATGCCGGTCGATATCCACCCCGAAAAGGGCGTGCCAGCCGTTGAGCTGATTTTCTGCCGCCTACATGCCGGGGGCAAATTCTCCAACAAAAACTATCAGTTCTCCGGCGGCCTGCACGGCGTGGGGATCTCGGTGGTTAACGCCCTCTCCAAACGCGTGGAAGTGACCGTACGCCGTAATGGCAAAATCTATGAAATGGCCTTTGAGAACGGCGATAAGGTTCAGGACCTAGTGGTAACCGGCACCATCGGCAAACGTAACACCGGGACCCGCGTGCAGTTCTGGCCTGATGAATCCTTCTTCGACAGCCCGCGCTTCTCCGTTTCGCGCCTCAGCCACCTGCTGAAAGCCAAAGCGGTGCTCTGCCCGGGCGTTGAAATCGTCTTTAAAGACAAGCTGAACAATACCGAACAGAGCTGGTGCTACGCCGATGGTCTGACCGACTACCTGATGGAAGCGGTCAACGGCCTGCCAACGCTGCCGGAAAAAGCCTTCAAGGGCGCCTACGCCGGAGATGTGGAAGCGGTGGACTGGGCGCTGCTGTGGCTGCAGGAAGGCGGAGAGCTGCTGACCGAAAGCTACGTTAACCTGATCCCGACCATGCAGGGCGGCACGCACGTTAACGGCCTGCGCCAGGGCCTGCTGGATGCGATGCGAGAATTCTGCGAGTTCCGTAATATCCTGCCGCGTGGCGTGAAGCTGTCGGCGGAAGATATCTGGGATCGCTGCTCTTACGTGCTGTCGGTCAAAATGCAGAATCCGCAGTTTGCCGGGCAGACCAAAGAGCGCCTCTCGTCGCGCCAGTGCGCCACCTTTGTTTCCGGCGTGGTGAAAGATGCCTTCAGCCTGTGGCTGAACCAGAACATGCAGGCGGCAGAAATGCTGGCCGAGCTGGCTATATCCAGTGCTCAGCGCCGCCTGCGTGCCGCCAAGAAAGTGGTGCGTAAAAAGCTCACCAGCGGTCCGGCGCTGCCGGGCAAGCTAGCGGACTGCAGCGCGCAGGATCTGAGCCGTACCGAACTGTTCCTAGTGGAAGGGGACTCGGCGGGCGGATCGGCCAAGCAAGCACGCGATCGTGAGTACCAAGCGATCATGCCGCTGAAGGGTAAGATCCTGAACACATGGGAAATCTCCTCGGATGAGGTGCTGGCGTCGCAGGAGGTGCACGACATCTCGGTGGCGATCGGTATCGATCCCGACAGCGAAGATCTCAGCCAGCTGCGCTACGGTAAGATCTGTATCCTTTCGGATGCAGACTCCGACGGTCTGCATATCGCCACTCTGCTGTGCGCGCTGTTCCTGCGTCACTTTCGCACTCTAGTGCAGAACGGCCATGTTTATGTTGCCATGCCGCCGCTCTACCGTATTGACCTTGGCAAAGAGGTCTATTACGCGCTGGATGAGGAAGAGAAAGAGGGCGTACTGGAGCAGCTGAAGCGCAAGAAGGGCAAACCTAACGTGCAGCGTTTCAAAGGGTTAGGCGAGATGAACCCGCTGCAGCTGCGCGAAACTACCCTTGACCCCAATACCCGCCGCCTAGTGCAGCTGACTATCAGCGAAGAAGACGTTACGCAGACGCTGGCAGTGATGGATATGCTGCTGGCGAAAAAACGCTCCGAAGACCGCCGCAACTGGCTGCAGGAGAAAGGTGATATAGCGGAAATCGAGGTGTAATCCAACATTTAAAAATCACCCTTAAAGAGTTACGCGCGTGTGTGTGGCGTGTGTGTGGGGGGGGGGGGGCGACACCAAGTCAATCTTCGCTGCTGCAGATCAGCTGAGTCAAACCACCTCCGGTATCAGCCGTGCGCTGACCGAGGAAGGGCAGATCTTCTTGGAGCACGCCCGCCAGATTATTCGTTCAGTAGAGACCGCCGAAGAGCAGATCGCCCAGCGGCGTGAAATCCCGTCCGGGCGCCTGCGCGTTAATGCCGCTACGCCAGCTGGCGGTTAACAGGATGGGGATTACGCGGATTTCTGACTTTTCTCAGCCGCGAGGATCTGGCTGAGAGGAGATTAGTTGCGGTGCTGGATGCGGAAACGCGTGAGATGCGCCATCCGATCCATGTGGTTTACTACCGCAACAGCACGCTGTCGACGCGCATCAGCTGTTTCTTGGACTATTTCAGCAAGCAGTTCGCCAGCAAAACGCTGTTATAGAATGATTAAGATAAAAGAGCCGCCCCCACATGATGCGATGGTTTAAAACGCCGGCTCTAATACGAAAATCTTCACATCAACCACATCATGCTTAATCGCCGTGCGGTGGCGTTCCATGTGATCGGTCTGCTGATGCTGCTCAAGGTTGCGTAGCGACTCCCAGTGCTCAACCATAAAGATCGAGTCCGGCGAATCCTGCTTCCACGGCACCTAGGCTTTATGGTCGATCAGCGTCTGATAGCTGCCGCAGCCTTCTTCAGGCAGCACGGTTGGCGTTAACGTCTCTATCGCCTGTAAGACAGCAGTACGGCGGCCTAGCTTGATACAAATTTCCGCAATCACGGTCAGCATACTGTTTTCTTTCTTCTCGAATGGGCGAACTACTAGTTAAGCAAAAATTTCGCTCAGATGAGTCCGATAGCGTGCGATGTGGCTGGCAATATCCGACTGTTTGATCACATCGTTACAGATAAAGATCAGCAGACCATCCATGCTGAGGAACTGGTTAGCTTTGTGGAAGTGCAGATACAGGCCGTCGACGCCCACGCCTTCAAAGAACTGCTCAGGGTCGGTAAGCGCCTGCAGCGGTGCATTCCAAGTGAGCGAGAGCATAGAGTTTTTACCCTGCAGCAGGCCGCCTGAACCATATTTTTCGCCGCGTCGGAGCGGGTACGGCCATCGCTGGCGTACAGTTTGCCGTGACCTTAGGTGAACATTTCGTCGATATATTTTTTCAGCGTCCATGGTTTGCCCATCCACCAGTCCGGCATCCGGTAGATCATGGTATCGGCGCCGAGGTATTTTTCAATTTCGTCCGCGACCACGTAACCGTCGTCAACCACCGTGACATCGACCTGGTAAACAGGCATCGCGTAGGAAGCTGGCGGCAACGTTGGTCAGGGTATGGTTTAACTCGCCGTTGCTGCAGGCGAAGGCTTTACCGGCATCAATAATTAAAATCTGGCTCATGAATTTCTCTCAGCTGTGTGCAATTTCTTTGAGACTACAGGGGGACAGCGCCGGGGAAAATGTGGTATCAATCACAATACTCTTGCGTTTTAAGCAACAATGCAGGGATCAGGGCCGACAGCGATAACAATAATGAGAGAACAAGTATGAAGATGAAATCCGGGGTGGCCATCGCCCTGATGCTGGTAGCCGGTGCCGCCAGCGCACAATCGCGCCTTGACCGCGTGATGCAAAGCAAGACCTTAACCGTGTGTACTACCGGAGATGGGGCTGTCCTAGATAAGGTTTAAATTTTACGTTTAACTATCTGTTTTAAAATAGTTAATT
>NZ_MAYS01000516.1 GCF_001756855.1 Candidatus Erwinia dacicola
AGTACGGAGTAAATCGTGGAATGGATCAGTGGGCTCAACTAGCTCCGGCAACATCTGTAGGGTAAGATTGGACATGGCATATCACCTCTCTGTTGTTGAAATCCTAGAAGAAATCAATCAGCAGGATACGCCACCTTCTCGAATCCCCATACACCACAAATGACCATAACTCCCGTTCAGTGGCAGAAACGGCGATGTTCCGCATCAAAACCCTGATGGGCGGGCATCTAATGCGCAGGTGGGTGAAGCGATGGTGATGATTAAAGCGCTGAACTGGATGGCGTTGTTGGGTATGCCGCACAGCGTCAGGATCGAATAACAAGTGTAGCAGCGGGAGGCATCCATCTTGTCGGCTAACTCTAATTTATTCAACAAAGCCCCGAAAAGATAAAAAATTATCAGCTACAACCTCCATTTCATGAAAGAAATCCTGACTAACTCACTGATTAAGTTTTGTAATAGTCACCGGCTGGTATGAGACGCCCGCTTCAGCGGTTGTGACTTTCCCGGGAATAAACATAAGTTAAATTACAGGATGTTTTTGCCAGAATTATGAGGTGGGAGACAGGGCTAAATGAGAGGGAAATAGGAGAAAAGGGCTGGTGACACATCACCAGCCCGGGAGGTTAGTGGCCCGTAGGCTGGGCTTTCAGCTGTGCTTCATAGGCGAGCGCCTGCTTCGCATCAAACTGATCTTCCCACTTGGCAATCACCAGCACCGCCAGCGCGTTACCCACCACGTTCAGCGCGGTACGCGCCATATCGAGAATACGGTCAACGCCCGCGATAAATGTTAGGCCTTCCAGCGGAATTCCGACGCTGCCAAGCGTCGCTAGCAGCACCACAAAGGAGATGCCCGGCACGCCAGCAATCCCTTTTGAAGTGACCATCAGCGTCAGCACCAGCACGATTTCATCGCCCAACGACAAGTCGATACCGTACAGCTGCGCGATAAAGATGGCGGCGATACTCTGGTACAGTGTCGAACCATCGAGGTTAAACGAGTAGCCAGTTGGCACCACAAAGCTGGTGATCGACTTTGGCGCGCCGTAGGCTTCCATCTTCTCCATGATGCGCGGCAGCACGGTTTCAGAGCTGGCGGTGGAGTAAGAGAGGATCAGCTCATCCTTAAGGATACGCATCAGCGTGGTGATGCGCAGACCGCAGAAGCGCGCCACCCCACCCAGCACCACCAGCGCGAAGAAGAAGATAGCGGCGTACACCAGTATCACCAGCTTCGCCAGCGGCCACAGCGAGGCAAAACCGAAGTTCGCTACGGTCACTGAGATCAGCGCAAACACCCCAACAGGCGCGTAATGCATAATTATATGGGTGACTTTGAACATCGTTTCTGAGGTGGAACGGAACACTTTCACCAGCGGATCGCGGTGTTCAGACGGTAGTGAAGAGAGCCCAAGGCCAAACAGCACTGAGAAGAAGATAATCGGCAGCATGTCACCTTTCGCAATCGCCGCGAAGATATTCTGCGGGATCAGCGACAGTATAGTGGTCACTAGGCTGTGCGGGCCGCTCTGCACCTGCTGCCTGGTGGCTTCATATTTAGAGATATCCACCGTTGCCAGCGTCGACATATCAATGCCGGAGCCGGGTTGGAACACGTTCGCCAGAGTAATACCTGTCACAATGGCAATGGTGGTAATCACTTCGAAGTAGACGATGGTTTTAACGCCAATACGCCCCAGTTTTTTCGCATCCCCGACGCCGGCAATGCCGACAATCAGCGTGGAAATAACGATAGGCACCACAATCATTTTAATCAGGTGGATAAAGATATCCCCTGCCGGCGTGAGTACGTTAGTGACTAACCATTCACGGTCTTCCGGCTGGTTATGCAGTATCGCCCCGACGGTGATCCCCAGTACCAACGCCACCAGAATTTGCCAGGCGAGGCTGATTTTTACAACTTTCATATTGTATTTTTCCTTAACAGAACCTGCTCTCCGCGGACTGCATGCGGAGTGAATGACACTCGAAGGAGAATGACCGGGATCGGGCAATTCGCAGGTAATGGATGGTTGATTCCTGTTTTGCAGGCGCGTAATCAGTACCATTTTCACTGGTAAGAATGCAACCCTACGCGAGATGTGTCTATTTAATACTCAGAAGACAGGATAAAGCACTGCCTACAGCTATTTAAAATAACTCTTTGTTATAAAGGGTAATATTCTTATAACAAATAGCATAGCTATGTAATAAAGTGAACAATTACCCGTAACAACAAAATGGTCTGGTTGCGCGCCTTAGCGGGCATTTTTCTATGATTCTTAGCCTCGCCTCTTCTCTTTTTGGCAAATTAACACTGCCATTTCATAACATTCAGTTATGACGTGATCTGCCGCGCAAAAAAGAAAACAAAGCCAAGCGCGCATCTTCACTGAACTATATGATTGACATATTACTAACATCTTCAAGGAGACCAGCCATGAGCCAATCACACGCATACCCGGTGCCCGCGAACATCGCGGAACCCCCCCTGATTAATGCCCAGCGGTACCGGTCTATGTATCAGCAGTCGGTACAGGATCCAGATGCATTCTGGGGTAAGCAAAGCAAGATACTTGACTGGATCAAACCCTACCATACGGTGAAGAACGTAGCGCCCTTACAGGGCGAGCGT
>NZ_MAYS01000517.1 GCF_001756855.1 Candidatus Erwinia dacicola
GCCACGCGCCCAAGGATATAGGGTTTGAACGGGTCAAGCTTGCAGGGTCTGGGTGCGCGAAGCTTGTAGCGGATATCCCCTACGGGCAGCGGGCTACGGATATATCTGCGAACGGTCTCACGAGAGCATGAAAGCTGGCGCGCGATGGCGCGTATCGACATGCCCTGACGGTGTAAAACACTCATCTCCACTCTGGTCTCCAATGTCATCATTGGCAGTGCCTTAAAACTGCCATTTTTACCCTGGGTCGGTCAGATTTACATCGGCAGGTGGGCCAGTTTTACATCGGTAGCGACAGTGTGGAACCGGAGACCTAGCTGCGCTATGTCCTAGGACATATCCAAGACTGGCCGGTGAACCGGGTCCGCGATCTGCTGCCGCGGAAAACCGATCTTACATCTGCACAAGCGTCAATACGGTCCGCATGTGACGCTTACCTTTAAAAGCAGGTCAGGGTGAAAAGCATGAAAAGTTTATAAGCGCAAGTTTTGAGAGGGGAGTTTTCTACATACGAAAAGGGCTGCTTTTTAAAGCAGATTTCTTAAATTGGTCGGCGAGAGAGGATTCGAACCTCCGACCCACTGGTCCCAAACCAGTTGCGCTACCAAGCTGCGCTACTCGCCGAATTGCTGGCAATTCTTTGCTACGGATTTTGTGGTGCGAAGAGAGGGACTTGAACCCTCACGTCTGTTAAGACACTAACACCTGAAGCTAGCGCGTCTACCAATTCCGCCACCTTCGCATACGACAAAATCTACTTCTTGAAATCTGGGGTGGCTAATGGGACTCGAACCCACGACAGCTGGAATCACAATCCAGGGCTCTACCAACTGAGCTACAGCCACCATACCTGATTTCCTTAACTGCTTGTTGCGACTGTTTTACTTCTTACTGATGTAGTAAATGATACAAGCGCGACTCATGCGCACAAAATTCATGGTACGCCCGACAGGATTCGAACCTGAGACCTCTGCCTCCGGAGGGCAGCGCTCTATCCAGCTGAGCTACGGGCGCGTAGCGCCGTTGCGGATGTGCATACTACGGACGGGAGCCTTACCTGTCCAGTGTTTTTTTCACAAAAAAAGCGTTTGATTACGCTTTGTGCATTCCGTCTAAAAGTTACAGCGTTTTTCTGCCTCTTTATGGCAAAAAAGCCACTAAATAGCCGGGTTAGAGAAAAATGTCCAAGGCGTTAGAGATCGCCGCGCCAGTGATATTTAAGGTATTTCAGCAGTCGCAGCTGGCGCTTTAGGCGTGAAGGCTGCAACAGAAGGCGGTAAAGCCACTCCAGACCCATTTTCTGCCATATCTTTGGCGCACGCTTCACGTGGCCTGTAAACACGTCGTAGGTACCGCCTAATCCCATATACAGCGCATCCGGGTAAACAGCTTTACAGTCGCGCATTAGGATCTCTTGGCGCGGCGAGCCCATCGCGACAGTTACCAGCTTGGCGCCGCTGGCCTGAATGCGGGCGAACAGCGCATCACGGTCGGCGGGATTGAAGAAACCGTCTTGGGCGCCAACGATATTCACACTCCAGCGGCGGCGTAGCTGGTCCTGAGTCTGCGCCAGCACCGACTCCCGTCCGCCAATCAGAAACACCGGCGTGCCTTCGTGCCCGGCGCGCTCAATCAACGCTTCCCACAGATCGGAGCCGGCAATACGTGACACGTCGGCCTGCGGATACTTCTTGCGGATCGAACGTACAATGCTGACACCGTCGGCATACTTATATTCTGCCGCGGCAATCAGCTCAGCCACGGCCGCATCTGCCTCAGCCGTCAGCACTTTTTCGGCGTTTATAGCCACCAGCATGCCGGTTTTCAGCTTACCGTCGTAATTGAGGTAGTCGACAAACGGCACCATATCACTAAAACCTGACAGCGTAATGCCGCGAATCTGATAGTGCGGCACGGTTACAGAGGCATTCATCGGGATTTCCTTGAGGTCATAAGCAAGGTCGAGTCCGTCAAGGTGGTGTAAATTCAGATCCAGCCTTCCGGTCCGGTAATATGTCTGTTAAGCGCTGAGTGGCAGCGCCTCGATCACATCGTTTTCAGCGGTCTGCTCTATCTCCGCCATGCTGTGCTGCGGCAGGTAGCGGTTCTGCAACAGCCATTCTTCGTTCTGCTCCGTCAGCACCGCACCCAGAAGCCGGGTTATGCTCTCTTCGTTGGGGAAGATACCCACCACGTCGGAACGCCGCTTCACCTCTTTATTCAGGCGCTCCAGCGTGTTCGTGGAGTGGATTTTCACCCGGTGCGCTCCCGGGAACCCGAAGTACGCCAGCACCTCCGCCTCCGCTTCGTCCATCATCTCTGTGACGGTAGAGTCTTAGGACGTGGTGTAAATTTGGAAGGATGG
>NZ_MAYS01000518.1 GCF_001756855.1 Candidatus Erwinia dacicola
AATGGCTTCAATGGCTTCAAGCTGTAGTAGAGCAAGCTCTTTGCGGCGCAGGATCAGGCTGGTACGGCGGGTTTCGATATGCAGCGGGTCGCCTAGCGGCGCCACTCGCACCAAGGTAAAGCAGGTGCCGGGCAACAGGCCCTGCGCCATCAGTTTCTGGCGAAAAGCCGCGCTGAGCGTTGGAGAAAAACCGGTAATCCGGTAGCTGTGCTGGGGGGGTAGTTGCATTGTCTTAGCCTGCTGACATGTTGGACTGGATAGTGAGATAATGAAATTTTAATGAGAATGATTATTGCTCACATTGATATTAAGCAAGGTTATAGCAGAAAACGGGAAAGATTTTTTGCAAAAAAAGCGGGTCTAGCAGCCCGCCTGAGATTTAGCTCTTTTTACTAAACGCGGCGGCGAGGGCATTGCCCATCGCGCAGTTACCGGCGGGCTGCGCGGCCGGGCGTGGCTTGCTGCCTTTTGCCGGGCGCGTATTGTCACGGCCGTTAGCCGCGCTGTTACCGCTGCCACGACGCGGGTTGGTTTCACCCGGCTGCTCGTCCAGACGCATGGTCAGGGCGATACGCCTGCGCTGCAGATCCACTTCCATCACCTTCACTTTGACGATATCGCCAGCTTTCACCACTTTGTGCGGATTATCGACAAACTTGTCGGAGAGGGAAGAGATATGAATCAGGCCGTCCTGATGCACGCCGACATCGACGAACGCGCCGAAGTTGGTGACGTTGGTGACGGAGCCTTCCAGCACCATGCCCGGCAGCAAATCGTTCATGGTATCAATGCCGTCGGCAAACTGGGCAGTTTTGAACTCAGGACGCGGATCGCGCCTCGGTTTTTCCAGTTCTTTGATGATGTCGCTGACGGTCGGCATGCCGAAACGTTCGTCGGTGAAATCGACCACGCGCAGGTCGCGCAGCACGGACGGGTTACCCATCAGCTCATTCAGCGTCTGTTCGGTAGCGGTGAGAATGCGCTCCACCACCGGGTACGCTTCCGGGTGCACCGTGGAGGCGTCCAGCGGATTATCGCCCTGTGAGATGCGCAGGAAGCCTGCGCACTGCTCAAAGGCTTTCGGTCCAAGGCGGCCCACTTTTAGCAGCTGCTGGCGGTTCTGGAAGCAGCCGTTCTCATCGCGCCAGCTGACAATATTCTGGGCGATCATTTTGCTCAGGCCGGCCACGCGGGTCAGCAGCGGCACCGAAGCGGTGTTCAGATCCACGCCTATGCCGTTTACACAGTCTTCCACTACCGCATCCAGCTTCTTCGCAAGCTGGCTCTGGCTGACGTCATGCTGGTACTGGCCCACGCCGATGGATTTCGGATCGATCTTCACCAGCTCGGAGAGCGGGTCCTGCAGACGGCGGGCGATGGATACCGAACCACGGATCGAAACGTCCAAATCCGGGAACTCCAGCGCGGCCAGTTCGGAGGCGGAATAAACCGACGCGCCCGCCTCGCTGACGATCACCTTCTCCCCTTTCACCTGCGGGAACTGCTTCTGCACCTCAATGTAGAAACGCTCGGTTTCGCGTGAGGCGGTGCCGTTACCGATTGCCACTAGCTCAACGTTATGTTCGGTGCACAGCGCTGCCACTGCCGCCGCCGCTTTGGCGGTCTGCCCGGTGTGCGGGTAGATGGTATCGGTGGCAACCAGCTTGCCGGTCGCATCCACTACCGCTACTTTCACGCCGGTACGCAGGCCCGGATCGAGGCCCATAGTGACGCGCATCCCGGCTGGAGCCGCCATCAGCAGGTCATGCAGGTTGCGGGCAAACACGTTAATCGCTTCGTCTTCCGCCCGCTCGCGCACCGTGCCCATCAGCTCGGTTTCGAGGTGCAGCAACACTTTGATGCGCCAGGTCCAGCTCACCACGGCTTTACGCCAAGCATCGGCCGGAGCGTTGTTCAGGCGCAGGTTGAGGTGCTCGGTAATGATCTGCTCACCGTGGCTTTTACGCGGCGGTTCGTCAAACTGCGGGTCGGCATTCAACGTCAGCTGCAGGATGCCTTCGTTGCGACCACGGAACATGGCCAACGCGCGGTGGGAAAGCACGCTGGACAGGGCTTCGTGATGGTCAAAGTAGTCGCTGAATTTCGCGCCTTCTTCCTGTTTGCCGTTAACCACGCGGGAGACAAGGTGAGCATTTCCCCACAGGTATTCACGCACTTTTGCCAGCAGGCTGGCATCTTCGGAGAAGCGCTCCATTAGGATATAGCGCGCGCCATCCAGCACCGCTTTGCTGTCGGGCACGCCTTTATCGGTATCAACATAGCCCGCAGCCAGCTGCTCAGGATGGTGATTTGGCTCCTGCCACAGCGTGTCGGCCAGCGGTTCCAGACCGGCTTCAATGGCGATCTGCCCGCGCGTTCGGCGCTTCTGCTTATACGGCAGGTAGAGATCTTCGAGTTCGGTTCTGCCCAGCGTGGCGTTAATTGCCGCGGTCAGCTCGTCGGTTAGCTTGCCCTGATCGGCGATGGATTTCAGAATGGACTGGCGGCGGTCGGCGAGTTCGCGCAGGTAGCCAAGGCGGGTTTCCAGCTGGCGCAGCTGGGTGTCGTCCAGCCCGCCGGTCACTTCCTTACGATAACGTGCGATAAACGGCACTGTATTACCTTCGTCCAGCAGGCGAACAGCGGCTTCAACCTGTTCAGCTCGGGCCTGCAGTTCACTTGCAATCAGGCAGCTCAGCGAATCTTTCATCATTGGGATACCTTAATGGCTTAAGAAATTAGCAATAGTTATACGGATTGCAGCGGCAGAATGCTACTAAACGGGCCGCCGCGGCGCAGATTAGGATTCTTTAACGTAGCTGATGTCGTTGACATACCACAGCGCCTCACCGACCGGCGTCTGCACGGTGGCGGCATCGCCGATCTCCTTCTTCAGCAGGGCGCGCGCCATCGGTGAGTCGATGGAGATGTAATCGTTACGGTTAAAAATTTCGTCATAGCCAACGGTAGAGTCTTAGGAC
>NZ_MAYS01000519.1 GCF_001756855.1 Candidatus Erwinia dacicola
TGTATCCGACTGTTTTACAAAAGGTTATGCAATTAAGAGACACAGCCTAGTGGTGATCCCGAAATCGGTCACGCCCCCGCGCATTAAAGAGAACTTCAAGGTGTTTGATTTCCGTCTGGAAAAACCGGAAATTAGCAAGATTGCCAAGTTAGAACAGGGCAATCGTCTGGATCCAAACCCGGATCAAATTGAATTAAAGATAGGTTGCGGATCGGGCGCATGCCCGCCCTCTACGAAAGACCCTATAACGAGGGATTCACCGCCAGCTGCCCCGCTGTCCCGCGATCTACCATCTCCAGCGTCTGGCTGTAATAGCTGAACGGGAAATGCTCTGATGTTGACTGTGGGAAGGAGACAAATAGCTCAACGCTGCCATCAACCCATACCGTATCTTTCCAGCCGCAATCTTCCGCCATAGGCTGCGCTCCATTGACGTTTTTAATCAGGAACATCACGCCCTGAATATGGAACGCCTGCGGCGTGTTAGTATGAACAATCCAGCGTTCAAAGCTGCCTTGGTGCGCCTGCACGTCAGTGCGGTTAATATCCCACAGCGCTCCGTTGATACCCGGTACGGCAGCGCCAAGGCGAAATTCACGGGTGTGGCGGACCGCGCCTTTGATCATCTGATCTGCCAGCAGGCGCATCGGTAAGTTATCGGTCACTAACGGTAGCTGCCCGGTTGGCCGCAGATTAAGTATCAACGTCGAGGTTAGAATGCTGGGTGGCTCAAAGAACCCGCGCAGGCGATCTAGGACTCCGGCGGCTTCCCCGGCAGTGATCGACACTTCATCCCCCTGCGACATATCCACTAGGATCTCCCGCCGCTCACCCGGTGCCAGCGACAGCTGCTCAACCGCCACCGGCGCAGGCAGGAAGCCCTGATCGCTGGCAATCACGTTGAACGGGCGGCCATCGCTCATCCGCAGCTGATAGCGCCTCGCATTCGAGGCATTCAGCAAGCGCAGGCGCACCCAGTCGCGAGACACTTCCACGTAAGCATTCTGAATGCCGTTGACCAGCAACGTGTCGCCGATAAAGCCGCAGTTCTCCGGCGGGTCGTACTCCGGCGCGCCAAAATTATCGAGGCGTTTATCCTGAATAATCAGCGGGAAGTCATCGACGCCGTAGTGGTTTGGCACGAGTAAGGACTTACTCACTTTATCTTCAATCAGCCACATACCGGCCAGCCCGTTATAGACGTGGGGTGCCATGCGGTTCGGTGTGTTGGCGTGATACCAGCAGGTCGCGGCGGGCTGACGGATCGGCACCACCGGCGCCCAGTCAACGCCCGGCGACATCATGCGCGCCGCGCCGCCCATTAGCGCCCCCGGCACCTGCAGGCCGCTGACCGTCATGGCCACCGACTCATTCAGGCGGTTGCTGTAGATCAGCTTCACGTCATCACCCGCCCAGACGCGTACCGTCGGGCCAAGGTATAGGCCGTTAACGCCCCATACCGGCACTTTGCTGTTGCCATCAAAAGACCAGTGGCTGCGCTGCAGCGTTAGAAACAGGGGCTGCCCACGGCGGGATTCAATCAGCGGAGGAACAGGTAAGGGATTACCCGGACCCGCTGCGCGGGCGCTGAAGTGTAAGGTAGAAGTGCACAGGGCAAGGCCCAATGCCTGAATAAATTGACGACGACTGAAGGACATACCCACTCCGTAAGCCAAGAAACCGAACACCGCAGTGACGGCACTGTTGCAAAG
>NZ_MAYS01000520.1 GCF_001756855.1 Candidatus Erwinia dacicola
AGCCGGAGTAGCGCACCATCCCCACCAGCGGATGCTGTAAAATTTCACGTTCTTCCGCATCCAGCTCGCAGCCGAGCACATCTAACATTACCGGTCCCACACTTCACCTCTTGTTCTGTCGTTGCTGCCAGCCTTCTGCTGCCAGCGTATAAAAATGTTGTTCACCGCTCTGCTGCGCCCGCAGCTCATACCAGCTGCTCGCCAGCAGAGACAGCCACGGCTGCCAGCGCTGGATCTGGCCGCGCAGAGCGTGAATATTTAGCTGCTGACGCGTGGCATAACGTGTGATTAGCCGCTGTTGCTTTGCCGCGTCCAGCCCGTTGGCGCTTATGATAGCGGCCAGCTCCAGCGCCACATCGCCATCCGCTGCGTACTCCCAGTCAATAAAGCGCAGCCGGCTGCCTTCAGCGATTAGATTTCCGCAGTGGAGATCCATATGCAGAACGGCTAGGCGCAGCGGATGCGGTTGCCCCTGACGCTGCAGCTGCCGCAGCGTGCGCAGCCACTGAACGGTGCGGCGCTGCGGCTGGCTGCGCTGCCAGTAATCCATGAGCAGCGGCATCAGCTGCAGGCGATAACCGCAAAGCGGCTGGTGATGTAACCTGACAACCTCATCCACCAACTTCTCCAGCCAGCTGTCCAGCTGTCCGGCGCTCAGCACCTCACCCGGCTGCCACCCCAGCAGCAGCCAGTCGTCATTCCTGCCGTGTACACTAGGCGTCAGGCCACTTGCGGCCAGTTTACGCAGCAGACGATATTCACGCTGGCGGTCAACGCCCGGCATGGTCTGCCCGCTGGCTGCCCGTCGTGCCAGAAATTTGCGATCCCCCAGCGCGATCTGCACGCTGTAGCCGCTCAACCCGTCCAGCGAAGAAAAGGAACCAGCGGCACTCGCCGCCGGAAACTGTTTCTCGATCAACCTGTCGAGCGCGGGATCAGTGCAGGACTGCACCGCTGCCTGACCAGATGATTTCGCCGGTCTGCACCAGCATCAGCTGCATCTGTAACGTCGGTGACTTCACGTCACCCTCGGCATTGCTGTACAGCACGTACTGGGCACCAACATAGCGCGCCAGGCCAATAGCTTTGCTGCGTGACACCAAGCTGTCCTCTGCGGAGAGCCCCAGCGTCTGTTTAGCCACCGCCAGCTGCTGCGAGGTGACGAGAGTAAACTGCGCGTTGTTCACCAGCGAGCTTTGCAGTGCCGCGGTTGCTTTCGCGATTTGCAGGCTGCCGTTAGTGCTGTTCTTCACGTTATCCACCAGCAGTACGCGGCCCGCCGTTACGTCGTCTGCTTTCAGCATCTGTGCCACCAGCGGTGATACGCTGGCAGGCCAGTTGATGGTCTGCATTTTTGGCGGCTGCGGCACGTTCTGACCCGGCTCCGGTTTTGGCTGCTCCGACACGATTACCGGCGGCTGCACGGGCTCAACCTTGGCGGGTTGCTCAGGCTGTTGCTGCTGATTGTTGATACAGCCGCTCAGAATCAGTGCCAGTAGCAGCACGCCTGAGAGCTTAAAGATATTGCGGTTCACGCTTAACTCCTTCACAAATACAGGTAGAGACAAGCTTTGCTCGCTGTCAGATTACCGGTTTGAGATGAGATGTCGGCTTTACCATGCGCGGGTACTGTCACCGTGCGCGGGCGTTTAAAAGGCAGGATTTCTAACCCTTTATCATCATAGCAGTAGAAGCGATAGGTGACCTGAACCGGCTTTCCCTGCTGATTAAACAGCACGGTGGTGGCGCGCTGCTGCCCTTCCCTTTGGCTAATATCCGGTTCATCGGTGGTAATGCCCGCCGACAGCACGACGAACTCCATCACTAACAACTGTGATGTATTGATGGTGGTGCGCTCGCTGCTGCATCCGGCTAACGCTACCAATAACGTGAGTGCCGTCACGCTTGCCTGCATAGATTTGTGTCCGTAGTCGTTGGCGTTCAGGACGCCAGCATTGGACCTAAAGGACGGCCACCGAGCAGATGCAGGTGAATGTGATACACCTCCTGACCACCGTGCTTGTTGCAGTTCATAATCAGGCGATAGCCATCTTCGGCGATGCCCTGATCTTTAGCGATTTTCGCCGCAACTGTTATTATGCGCCCCAGCGCGGCTTCGTGCGCGGCGACAACATCATTGGCGGTAGGGATTAAGATATTCGGCACAATCAGAATATGCGTCGGTGCCTGCGGGGAGATATCACGAAATGCGGTAACCAGCTCATCCTGAAAAATGATATCGGCCAAGATCTCACGGCGGATTATTTTACTGAAAATGGTTTCTTTAGCCATGCTGCATGTCCTTGAGCGTAATATACGTTACCGCAGTATGAGCGAGAGAATCCTTTTCTTTCAACCTGCAACTGACTTTATCTTTCGCTAATCGCATGGCTTTCCAACGTTATGCCCCCGCCCGACGCCATAAAAAATTATGGGCTGTCCTAGATAACTAAGATCATCTAGGATAGTGCCATGAGAAAAAGCAGACTCAGTCAGTACAAACAGGAACGGTTACTTGAACAGTTTATTGCAGGCTCCACAGCCCGTATTGCCGCAGAGCTGGTTGGTGTCCACAGGAACACTGCTGCATACTATTTTCACCGCCTCAGAGTGCTGATAGCCGAGCACGTAGATAGGCACTCCTGGTTTGATGGCGAGATTGAACTGGACGAAAGTTATTTTGGTGGTCGTCGTAAAGGTCAGCGTGGCAGAGGTGCTGCCGGAAAAGTGCCTGTTTTCGGGCTTCTCAAGCGTGGTGGTAAGGTGTATACCAAGGTCATACCCGATGCCAAATCACGCACATTACTGCCGATAATAGAGTCAAAAATTTACCCTGACAGCATCGTCTATACCGATAATTTTGCCAGTTATGATGTACTGGATGTGA
>NZ_MAYS01000521.1 GCF_001756855.1 Candidatus Erwinia dacicola
GAGATCCTGACGAGTGACAAGGGCTAATTCGTGATAATTTAACTGTTTGCTGCAATCCCCAGAAAAAGCCCGCTTTATATCTGCTTATGCACAAACTTATCCACATTCGTCGCAACAGCGTAATTTTGACGAGCATCGCGCAATCGTTTTCGCTACAATTCCCCGCGCAAACGGAAGCCCCCTCAGAGGCGTTACCTGAGACTTATTTCTCTCCTATAATATAGAAAGAGATTGCTAAGCCTCATATAACGCTCTTTATATGCGATCCAAAGCCCAAGGGATAAACCTCATGCAACAACGTCGCCCTCTACGCCGCACGCTGCTCAGCGTGTCTGATAAAACCGGTATCCTCGAATTCGCTCAGGCGCTTTCCCAACGTGGCGTCGAGCTGCTGTCCACTGGCGGTACTGCACGCCTGCTGACAGATGCTGGCTTGCCCGTCACTGAAGTGACTGACTACACCGGTTTCCCGGAAATGATGGATGGACGCGTCAAAACGCTGCACCCGAAAGTGCATGGTGGCATCTTGGGGCGCCGCGACCAGGATGGTGCCATCATGGCTGAGCACGGCATCTCCCCTATTGATATTGTTGTCGTCAACCTTTATCCGTTTGCCCAGACCGTGGCGCGTGAAGGCTGCTCGCTGGCAGACGCCATTGAGAACATTGATATTGGCGGCCCGACCATGGTGCGCTCTGCGGCGAAGAACCACAAAGACGTGGCGATCGTGGTGAAGAGCAGTGACTACCAAGCCATCATTGCGGAGCTGGATGCCAACGGCAACTCGCTGACGTTTGAGACCCGCTTCAACCTAGCGATTAAAGCCTTCGAACACACAGCCGCCTACGACAGCATGATTGCCAACTACTTCGGTAGCTTGGTGCCGGCTTACCACGGCGAAACTACCGCGCCATCCGGCCGCTTCCCGCGCACGCTCAACCTGAACTTCATCAAGAAGCAGGATATGCGATACGGCGAGAATAGCCATCAGGATGCTGCCTTCTATATAGAAGATAATGTTTCTGAAGCTTCGGTGGCAACGGCACAGCAGGTGCAGGGCAAAGCGCTCTCTTACAACAACATTGCCGATACCGATGCAGCGCTGGAGTGCGTGAAAGAGTTCGACCAGCCAGCCTGCGTGATCGTCAAGCATGCTAACCCGTGCGGCGTCGCCGTTGGCGGTCCAATTCTCGATGCTTACGAGCACGCGTACAAAACCGACCCGACCTCTGCTTTCGGCGGCATCATTGCCTTTAACCGCGAGCTGGACGAAGTCACCGCGCAGGCCATCATCAGCCGCCAGTTCGTGGAAGTGATTATCGCGCCTGCGGCCACGGAAGCTGCGCTGAAAGTCACCGCTGCCAAACAGAACGTGCGCGTGATGACCTGTGGTCAGTGGCAGCAGCGCCAGAGCGTGCTCGATTTCAAACGCGTTAATGGCGGCCTGCTGGTGCAGGATCGTGACCTCGGCATGGTGAGTGAGAACCAGCTGCGCGTGGTCAGCAAACGTCAGCCGTCCGAGCAGGAGCTGCGTGATGCGCTGTTCTGCTGGAAAGTGGCGAAGTTTGTAAAGTCGAATGCGATCGTCTACGCCCGCGACAATGTGACAATTGGTATTGGTGCCGGTCAGATGAGCCGCGTTTATTCCGCCAAAATCGCTGGCATTAAAGCCGCCGATGAAGGCCTAGAAGTGAAAGGTTCTGCAATGGCGTCAGATGCCTTCTTCCCGTTCCGCGACGGTATTGATGCCGCTGCGGCCGTGGGCATTACCTGTGTAATCCAACCGGGTGGTTCAATCCGTGATGATGAAGTGATTGCTGCCGCGGATGAGCACGGCATTGCAATGATCTTCACCGAAATGCGCCACTTCCGCCATTAATTACGGAGCCTCAAATGAAAATTTTAGTGATTGGTAATGGTGGTCGTGAACACGCGCTGGCCTGGAAAGCCGCTCAGTCCCCGCTGGCTGAGACCGTTTTTGTTGCGCCGGGTAATGCCGGTACTGCACTAGAGCCAACGTTGCAGAACGTGGCTATCAGCCCAACCGATATTCAGGACCTACTGAGCTTTGCGCAGAATGAGAACATCGACCTGACCATCGTTGGCCCGGAAGCGCCGCTGGTGATTGGCGTTGTTGATGCTTTCCGCGCTGCGGGTCTCAAGATCTTTGGCCCCACCCAGGCCGCTGCACAGCTGGAAGGCTCGAAGGCGTTCACTAAAGACTTCCTCGCACGCCACAAAATCCCCACGGCCGAATATCAAAACTTCACCGACGTTGAGCCTGCACTGGCTTACTTGCGCAAGAAAGGCGCGCCGATTGTCATCAAGGCCGACGGTCTGGCGGCAGGTAAAGGCGTGATCGTCGCGATGACTTTGCAGGAAGCGGAAGACGCCATCCAGGATATGCTGGCTGGTAACGCCTTTGGCGACGCTGGTCACCGCATCGTAGTGGAGGAGTTCCTCGACGGTGAAGAAGCCAGCTTTATCGTGATGGTTGATGGTGAGAACGTCTTACCGATGGCCACAAGCCAGGATCATAAACGCGTTGGCGATGGTGATACCGGCCCAAACACCGGCGGCATGGGAGCTTACTCCCCAGCTCCGGTGGTAACCGACGAGATCCACCAGAAGGTGATGGACGAAGTGATCTGGCCAACCGTACGCGGCATGGCGGGCGAAGGCAACGTCTATACCGGATTTCTGTATGCCGGTCTGATGATCGACAAGAGCCGCCACCCGAAGGTCATCGAGTTTAACTGCCGCTTTGGCGATCCAGAAACGCAGCCGATCATGCTGCGCCTGCAGTCGGATCTGGTCGATCTCTGCTTGGCCGCCGTTGACGGCAAGCTGAACGAGAAAGACCCCGTCTGGGATCCACGCACTTCACTGGGTGTGGTACTGGTGGCTGGCGGGTATCCGGGCGATTACGTCAACGGTGAGCAGATCCACGGTCTGCAGCTGGAAGAAGTGGCGGATGGCAAGGTGTTCCACGCCGGAACGACGCTGCAGGACGATCTGGTGGTGACCAGCGGTGGGCGCGTGCTGTGCGTGACTGCACTGGGTGAAGATGTCGCCGCTGCACAGACGCGTGCTTATCAGCTGACGCAGCCCATCTCCTGGAACGGCAGTTTCTACCGCAAAGATATCGGCTATCGCGCGATTAATCGCAAATAGTGACATCGGGCGACAAGCCGCCTGCTACCAGATAGCCTGAGGGGCGGATCGTTAATCCGCCCCTTTTTCATGCTTAAAAACTCTCGTCTTTCGGCTCACTGCTGCAGAAATCATCGCTCGCGACCTGCAACATCTGCGTGCCGCACGGTGCTTCCAGCCAGGCTACGCTCACCGGTCCGCGTTTGTCACGCTGTTGGCAAGCGACATAGCCCAGCTCAATGCGTGTAAACTCAGGACGAACCTGCGCGCCGTGGCAGGTCTTAACCGTGCCATCCGACGGTAGAGTCTTAGGACGTGGTGTAAATTTGGAAGGATGGTGAGAGCCATTGGCTTATCCGGTAAGGTAATGGTTAATTAGACAATTATCTCAGAAGGAGTCAACCGATGGCCGACAACAGCATGACATTCAGCAACACCCTGATGCAACTCGGCGGCGAGGACTTTCTGCGTGAACTCACCGAATTTATGCTCAACCGCATCATGGAGGCCGATGTCACTCAGCGCATCAACGCAGAGCCTCATGAGCGCAGTGACGAGCGGGAGACCTACCGTAACGGCTACCGTGACCGTCAGTACAACACCCGCCTCGGTACCCTGGACCTGCGTATACCGAAGCTGCGTGAAGGCTCGTACTTCCCGTCCTTCCTTGAGGCCCGCAGGCTGTCGGAGAAAGCACTGAACGCGGTAA
>NZ_MAYS01000522.1 GCF_001756855.1 Candidatus Erwinia dacicola
CTACGGTATAGTAGTATGGTGGCCAATTACAGAAAAGAAATATGCGATCAGAAGCATGGAAAGTATACAAAGAGCAGCTAGTATTTGCATCAGTGGAGCTCTCAGAACTACGCCAAGCCAGGCACTCAACATAATTTTACACTTGCTGCCAACAGACCTATATTGCAAGCAAATGGCAGCGAAGTCAGCTCTAAGACTGAGGGAAGCCTCCCTACTAGTCGCCAGTAACAAGGGGCATTCTAGGATACTTAGGAAGTTCCCGTTTCTTCCCATAACTACGGATTTTCGCAATCCGAGGGAGCTGAACCTAAATCCGGTCCTCAATATTGCCTTCCCCTCCAGAGAGGAGTGGGAAAGGGATGTAGTGGACAAGGAAGCAGGGATAAGCTTCTATACGGATGGTTCCAAACTGGATAACCGAGTAGGCGGCGGTGTCTTCTCGGCTAAACTAGATACCAAAATCGCCTTCCGGTTACCAGACCACTGCAGTGTCTTCCAAGCGGAGGTCACTGCAATTAAAGAAAGCCTTCTTGTACTAACAAAAAGCGTAATCACAACAAGAAGTGTATTTATATATACAGACAGCCAAGCGGCTTTGAAATCTCTGATGTCTCATAGGATTTCGTCGAAGACAGTGAAAGATTGCCATGATCTTCTAGCGGATCTGTCATCCTATTTCACTGTAAATCTGCAATGGGTTCCAGGACACAGTGACATCCCTGGTAACTGCGTAGCAGATGAACTAGCCAGAACAGGCACCACCCTACAACTAGATCCTGGTAAGGAGGACATAAATATGCCTCTGGCTACTTGTAGATACTTAATCGACAAACATGTCATTAACATAGCCGAGTGTCAGTGGAATCAGTCCCTGACCTGCTCAACTAGCAGGCAAACGTGGCAAGAATGGAATATGAGCCGCACATGCCGACTGTTAAAATTCAAGAGGAATGATATAAGAACTCTAGTAGGAGTACTAACAGGCCACTGTCTAATAGGCAGACATGCAAGTAGACTTGGCACGCCATATAACGACTATTGTAGAAGCTGTCAGGAAGTAGAAGAGGAGGAGACCATTAAACATCTTCTATGCGATTGCGCAGCACTGTATAGGAAAATAATCGCAATTGTTGTTGTTGTAACGATTATCTAATCCCCGTTTGGGTGATAAATTCTAGATTCGTTGTCGTCGAGGTCATCTAACGGGAGGCCCAGGAAACGAGCTGTTTCGACGGGGTCGGACCATAGGGAGAGGGGTGTTAGATGAGTGGGGTTTGTTGGGCATGCAAAGAGGTGGTTAGTGTCATGCGGAGACTCATTGCATGCAGGACATGTGTTTGGTATGTCGGGGTCTATTCTGGATAAGTAGGAGTTTAACCTGCTACAGTATCCAGAACGAAGTTGCGCGAGGGTCACTCTGGATTCGCGAGGCAACTCGAGCTCTACGTCTGCTATGGGTGGTGGTTTGACTCG
>NZ_MAYS01000523.1 GCF_001756855.1 Candidatus Erwinia dacicola
CGCATCCAGCCACAGGTAGGCTATTCTCCTTCTAGCGGTCGTTGCAGGAACGCCTGCACGCGCTCATCGATGCCGCGGTAGATGGACGACACCTAGCTGCGGGAGATAGCGGTCATTCCCATTTCCCCGAGTACTTCACGCGCTTAGGCAGTAAATCAATCGTCTGACTGCACTTCTTCATCACGCTGTTCAGCAGTACCCATGCACAGCTTCCCACCAGCCCCGCAAGGGCAAACAGTACCGCAATCAGTATCCGTTTCGGACCGTCACGCTTAACAGGTTCGTAAGGCGCACGCATGTACTTGAACGGCTTAACGGTAAGCTCATCAATTTTTAGGTTGTTAAGTTTTTCAATATACAGTCGACGGTTTTGCAGGTCGGCATCGAGCTGTGACGGGTCGGTAATTGATTTCTCAATCGACAGCTTACGCTCTAGGCCGTCAGCACCCAGAGTGACGGAAAAATCCGGGTCATCCTGAATGACAGTGCCGTTGCTCCAGGAAGGTTTTTTCAGACCGGCAGAGCGGGCGATATCGAGGGCATACTGCAGGCGGTCGAGCTGAATCCGGTGCAGATTTTGCGCCCGCTTTAAATCAAATTCATAGCGCCCCATTTCTTTGCCTTTCAGCATATCAACCTGATATTTCAGACGCTGATGCAGCTCCTGCTCCACCACCGTGGTGACATAATTGATATAGCCTTCCAGCAGGTCGCGTGCGGCGGTGGGCGTTTTGGCGGTGTATTTAATCTTGTAATAACGATACTCTTTTTTATTGCCGTCTTTGTCCTGCACCGAACTGTAAGAATCGATATTGCCGTTGAGAATGGCATTGATCAGGTGATTACACATCTCCGGGCTGTCGGCTTTATCCTTTACCAAATCTTTGAAGTAGGTGGTGTTAACTAGATATTTTTCGCGCAGGCTGCGTGAATCAAAGTTGCGCATAAAATCAGACAGCAGCGAATCTGGGTTGATATCGGTTTTGATATTCAGCACTGCCAGCTCGGTCAGCACCTTTTCCATGCTGCGCAGCTGCGGTGTCTCAGCAGGCACCAAAATGGTGGAGCTGGTCCAGCGCTGTGGCATTAAATAGCTAACGCCAATCCCTGCCAATAATATCAGCACGGTAAAACCAGCAATCAGATATTTACGGCTCAGAATAATTGAAAGTAGCTCAAGCAAGTTTATTTCGTCATCGGGGCGAGAATATGAATTGCCAGAATTCGCGATACGCCGTGGGTACGCATGCTCGTCAGAGGTGATGTAACTCATAGGTTCTTTTCCTGTAATACTTGCGATAGCGGATCGTGACGCAGACTTAGTCTTGTTGTATTTTTTGCCTTTTGGATGATTGATGGCAAAGATTGATATAGTTTGTTTTCGCTGTTCTGAAACTCATGGGGTTATCCGAAACGGTCACTCCGGCTCAGGGGCGCAGCTCTATCGCTGTAACCAATGCCTGAAGACCTTCCAGCTCAGCTATCGCTACAACGGAGCTAAACCAGAACCCCATCAGGCCATCGTTGATAGGGCGATGAACGGTTCCGGATGCCACGATACAGCACGGGTTGTACGGATAAGCCTCAATACCGTTCTTCGTCATCCAAAAAACTTACGCCGCACTAGGTAGCGCAAAACGTAGAGCCTAGGGCAGAGTTAGTTATCTGCTGTGAAGCCGATGAGCAGTGGTCATATGTCCGGTGCAAAGGCAATCAGCGATGGTTATTTTATGCTTGCGATACTCATCCAAAAGCGAGTCCCTGCACATGCATTTAGCCCTCGTAATGCTCTGACCTTAAAGCGTCTTCCTGTACTGTTGAGCCAGTTTAAGCTCTCTTACACCCCGATAGCTCAGGGCAGGAGATACAGCGCTACATTTTGTTAACAAATTTGATGTTTAACGAAATACATCACATTAATGCCACATCACCCCCTCCCCCTTATATCGGAGCTAATATAACACAGAATATTCTTATTTTTAAAAATTAACCATAACTAAAACGTTAACGAAAAGTTATTTATTGGCAAAATATTTAATAGATGTACATATCTTTCGTCTTATTTACTGACGACAAACTAAGAATCTTCTTGGTATGGAAAGCGTATTTACCCGGCGAAGAAGCGTTACCGCTCCGCCGCCTGTTCCATCTACGTCCGCCCTTTATACGGCCCGGCCACCACCGAATCACGCACCACCAGCTGGCCGTTAAAGGCTGGCAACGGTTCGGTTGGCTGACCATCCAGCATCAGCACCAGTTTTTCCAGCGTGTGTTTGAGTATCTTGCCAACCGGCATATGCACCGTGGTCAGCGGCGGCACAAAGAAGGAGGCCATCGGAATTTCATCGAAGCTTAGCAGCGAAACATCCTGCGGAATGCGCTTACCGCTGGCGTATAGCGCCCTGACTGCCGCAATCACCATGTCGTCGTTACTCGCCACCAGTGCGGTAAACTCAACTCCGAGCTGAAGCAGCTGCTGTCCGGTTTCAACCCCGCTAAGCGGCATCTAGCTGCCGTGTGCGATTAGCTGTTCATCAAAAGGAAGGTGATGTGAATGCAACGCAGCGCGGTAGCCATTCAGGTCAGGCAGCTGGTGCCGGTAGGCGAACCGGGCGATCTGGCAATAAACGCGATGTCACGATGCCCCTCGGCGACTAGCTAATTAACTGCATCAAAGGTATTCTGCTTGTGGGCGGCAAAAACTCAGTGCTGCGGATGCTGTTGCAACTGGCGATTAACGACAATAATCGGCTTGCTGGTTTGCTCAATAATCTCATCCAGCTCGGCGATATTGAGAAAGCGCGGGTAGATGATAATCACATCACAGCGCAGATCGAGCAGGAACTCGATGGCCTGCCGCTTCTGACGCGCGTCATGCTTACCGTCCGCAAGGATCAGCTGGCGCCCATGCTGCTCGGTGACGGTGGCCGCCTAGAATAACAGCTCGCTAAAATAGGGGGCGTTATAATTAAGGTATTGGCCAGCACCAGCCCGATATTCTGCAATTTACTAGTGGCCAGATTACGCGCCAGTAAATTAGATCGATAGCCCATCTCTTCAATCGCCTTACATACTTTATCTTGGGTGGTTTTACTGACGTAACTATTTCCCGCTAATACCCGGGAAACGGTGGCTTTTGATACGCCCGCTTTTTTCGCAACATCTAGCATGGTAATCATTGTGGTATCCTGAAGATTAATTCCTGTTTCTCATAATACCCTGTTTTATCACCTGCCCAAACCTGATGTAGTAACAACATGAAATTAATAGCCTTATCAAGATTCATTGTTGCTACTTTTAATTTAATGCTGATAAATAAGTGAGTTAATAATAATTAAACCTGCCGATAACCTGATTAACAATATATCTATTACCAACATAAAACTGAGGTTTTACTCAGGCGTTGGCTTTGTTGAATAAATAAAAATTATGCTGTGATTCCATAAAGACAGCAAGGATCTATAACATAAAATCAGT
>NZ_MAYS01000524.1 GCF_001756855.1 Candidatus Erwinia dacicola
ATCTTTGCAACAGTGCCCGAAAATCTATGCGGTCCAAAACGTGCATGGAACTCCTTTCATGCTCTGGCAAGAGCTTAACCGAATGCTATTGGCAGGCGCAGGGGTTGCCACCGTCGATCGCAGTGGCATCGCGCTGATTCAGTTGCGCAGCCTGCTGGTTGAGTAGTCGCAGCAGTCGAAGTTCCAACTGCTGTGCTGCAAAGACTGGCGCAGCATAGCGTGGCGATAGGCGGTCGGCGTCTGTGAAAACTGGCGGCGGAACACGCGTGAGAAGGTCTGCTGCGAGTCATAGCCATACTGCATAGCGATATCAAACACCGGGCGCTTAGTTTGACGCAGGGCTTCTGCCGCCAGCGTCAGGCGGCGTTCGCGAATATAGTTTCCCAGCGTCTGCTTGGTAACGGTGCGGAACATACGCTGCAGGTGCCATTTCGAATATCCCGATTTTGCCGCCACTTCATCTATCGACAACGTCTTATCTAGATTGTTATCAATCCAGTAGGTCAGGGTGTTGATGATGTCGTCATGCATACCTTTTTCTCCCAAGTCTTTTGTGTTAAATGGTCGCGGTCTCAATGGTTGCTGAGTATAATTCCTCAAGTTAACTTGAGGTAAAGAGCTAAATGAAAAAAAATCTCAACAATTCTAACAAGCGAGAACTGACCTCTGGCGACGTGGCTCAGCGCTGCGGCGTGGCGGTCTCCACGCTACACTTCTATGAAAGAAAAGGATTAATCAGCAGCTATCGCAATTCCGGCAATCAGCGGCGCTACACGCGTGACGTCCTGCGCCGCGTGGCGGTGATCAAGATTGCCCAGCGCATCGGCATTCCGCTAGCGACCATCAGCGACAGTCTGATGCAGTACCCGCCGGGCAAACGCATGTCGCCAAAAGAGTGGGCGGTATTGTCACAGCAGTGGCGTGAAGAGCTGGATCGCCGCATTGAAACGCTGATCCATCTCAGAGACGATCTCGACGGCTGCATTGGCTGTGGCTGCCTGTCGATGGAGGACTGCCCGCTGCGCAATCCGGGCGACAGGCTGAGCGTGCAGGGTACCGGCGCGATCCTGCTGGATGTAAAATAGCCATAAAATCATATACTTAGAGTTTATTTACCGCTTGAAGGAGTGGCTATGATCACCGTGCATCATCTGAATAATTCGCGCTCGCAGCGCGTGCTGTGGCTGCTGGAAGAGCTGGAAGTGCCCTATCAGATCAAACGTTACCAGCGCGAAGCCAGCATGCTGGCCCCCGCCAAGGTGAAAAAAGGGCACTGTTGCAA
>NZ_MAYS01000525.1 GCF_001756855.1 Candidatus Erwinia dacicola
TTATTTGGGGCATCCCCTAGGGGAGATGCGTCTGGTGAGCAGAGCCTTTGAAAGATAAGACCTTTCAATAACACGAAAGGCTAACTCATCAATATCTTTGCAACAGTGCCATCCAGTTTGCCATCGGCGGCTGAACTTGCGATCATAGATTATTCTTATGACAACGAACAGGTTTTTACATCGTGAATCCTATAGTCCCGGTCAAGGCAAAAACATAAACTATGCTAGCAAATTTATTGGCGCATCGCAGCGTCTTCTTCAGTATCAGGAACCTTTTTCATGTCTGGCTTGTTAACTTTTCTTCGCATCTGCCTGCTGGCGCTGGTGGCACTCTCCCCGCAGCTGGTCTTGGCCGCCGATAATAGCGACCCGCAGCAAACTGAGGATGCCGCACCGAAGGTCAATGCAGCCGTCGAACTGCCAAAAATGCAGAAAGTGCTGGATAAAATCAAGCAGCAGGTTTCAGACGAAACTAACGACAGCAAGCTCAGCGCGCTAAATGATATAGCACTGGAGCTGTCCGGCGATGCCGATATTTTGATCCAGAGCATCACCCCGCAGCGTGCGCAGCTGCAGGCGCAGCTGGCGGTGCTTGGCTTGGCCCCCAAGGCCGACAGCGGGGTGAAAGAGACCGCTGAAGTGACCAGCAAACGTACCAAGCTGGAAAACCAGAAAAGCAAAATGGACGACCAGATCAAGCAGGCCGAAGCGATTAAAAGCGGCTCGATCAATCTGTCGGCACAGATCGTTAACCTGCGCCGCGACGCGCTGAAAACCCAGCGCGCGCTTAACGCAGGCAGCATCTTTAGCCTGCGCTTCTGGGCTCCGCTGTTCAATACCCAAAGCGATGACAGCAGCAAGATCGGTGATTTTGTCGATGAGCTGACGTCAACCGCCGCGCTTTCTTGGGAACTTGGCTGGCGCCTTGGCACCCTTGCCTGGCTGCTGGCTGCGGTGCTGGTCGCCACGCTGGGCCGCCGTTACCTAGAAGAGTTCCTCGCTTGGGTCGGCATCCATCATCTGCCGGAAGGTCGTCTGCGCCGCAGCTTCCTTGCGGCAGTCACCGCGATGACCACGCTGGCTGCCGTAGTGCTGGCGTTTAACTTCCTCGACCAAGCGTTTACCCGTCACGATGAAGTGATCGATGACGTGCGCGACTTCGCCGATAAGCTGGTGGGTCTGAGTATTTTCTGCGGACTGATTGCCGGACTGGGGCGCGCCTTCCTCTCTACGCGCCGTCCGTCCTGGCGCCTGCCGAATATCTCCAACGAAGTGGCAATGGCGTTAAAACCGTTCCCAACGCTGACTGCTGGGCTGGTGTTTATCTTCCAGACCGTGGAAATTTTTAACAGCAGCGCCAACACCAGCGTCGGCACAACGATTTTTGCCAACGGCATGACCGCGCTGCTGATTGGCGCGACCGCGCTGTCGATCAGCATGCGCACTAACCGCGTGCGCCGCCGGATGATCCAGGAAGGGCATCAGCCGGAGGCGAAATCGACGCTGGTGGGCTTAATCCAGATGGCGCTGACGCTGATTGGCGTGGCGATTATGATTGCGCTGACGATCGGCTATATCACGATGGCGCGCTTCCTGAGCTACGAGCTGATCTGGATGGGGCTGGTGTTTGGCACCTTCTATATCTTCAGCCAGCTAGTAGCCGACGGCTGTGAAAGTCTGTTTTCGACCAACAATGCCACCGGTAAGCGTATCCAGACCTCGCTGAATATTGACGAGCGCTACCTAGGGCAGATCGCTACGGTGCTGGGCGCTATCGGCAAAACCCTGCTGGTGCTGACCGCTGTGATGGCGCTGCTCAACGGCACTTTCGGTAGCTCGACACCGATTGAGCTGGTGCAGAAAGCCATTGAGTTTTGGAGTGGCAAAGGGCCGGAGTCGCTGAACATCGTGCCGGCGCATATGCTGAATGCGCTGATCTGCCTAGTGGTCGGTATCTGGGTGCTGCGCTCGGTGAAGCGCTGGCTGGAGCACGACTTCCTGCCGAAAACCACCATGGATATCGGCATGCGCGTCTCGCTGATCACGCTGTTCAGCAACATCGGCTTTGTGCTGGTGATCCTGATGACGCTGTCGATTATGGGCCTGCAGTGGAACAAGCTGGCGTGGATCGTCAGCGCCCTGTCAGTGGGTATCGGTTTTGGCTTACAGGAGATAGTGAAGAACTTTATCTCCGGCCTAATCCTGCTGACTGAGCGCCCGGTGAAAGTCGGCGATCTGGTGAGCATCAGCGGTATCGAGGGCGATATTCGCCGGATTAACGTGCGCGCCACCGAGATCCAGCTCAGCGATAAATCGACGGTGATCGTGCCGAACTCGCAGCTGATCTCACAGAATGTGCGTAACGCCACCATGGGCAACGCGCAGGGCGTAGCGACCATTACGCTGACTTTCCCGCTGGATATCGACCCGCAGCAGGTGCGCCAGCTGCTGCAGGATGTGTATAACGAAAACGGGCTCATTCTGGAGAACCCGGAGCCGTCGGTATCGTTCAAAGATCTGACCACCAGCGGAATTGTGCTGTCGGTAACCGGTAACGTTGCCAGCCCGCGCCAGGTCAGCGGCGCGAAAAGCGATCTGCTGTTCGATATCCTTACCCGCCTGCGTAAAGAGGGTGTGGTGCTCTCCACGCCGCAGACTATGATCATCGAACGCAAGAATGGCTAGGTGGTATTGCAGGAACCCGAAGAGTAGGGGGCAGGCATGCCTGATCCCTACGGTTTATCGCATCCGCACTCACCCCAGTGCTTCGCACGCGTGGTTTTGCCAATCCCCAGATAAGACGTAAGGCACTGTTGCAAAGATCTGGCGGGTAAACTGATGCCACTGTTTAGTTGAAGGAGCAGCACATGAACCCATTTAAAGGTCGACATTTTGAGCGTCATATTATCCTGTGGGCCGTCCGCTGGTACTGCAAATATGGCATCAGTTATCGTGAGATGCAGGAGATGCTGGCTGAGCGAGGGGGAAATGTTGATCACACCACGATTTATCGATGGGTTCAGCGTTATGCACCTGAAATGGAAAAGCGGCTGTGCTGGTACTGGCGTCAACCTTCCGGTTTTGGCTC
>NZ_MAYS01000526.1 GCF_001756855.1 Candidatus Erwinia dacicola
TGCGTAACGTGCTGGGGCGAGTCAGCAGAGCCAGCCAGTCGGTTGTCCGTGCCGCGTTGCAACAGGTGTTCGTGCAGACGGAGGAACAAAACGCCCATGCCACCTGGCGCGAGGTCGCGGCCCAGCTGGAAAAGAACTTCCCGGCAGTCACAGAGATGATGGACGAAGCGGAGGCGGAGGGGCTGGCGTACTTCGGGTTCCCGGGAGCGCACCGGGTGAAAATCCACTCCACGAACACGCTGGAGCGCCTGAATAAAGAGGTGAAGCGGCGTTCCCACGTGGTGGGTATCTTCCCCAACGAAGAGAGCATAACCCGGCTTCTGGGTGCGGTGCTGACGGAGCAGAACGAAGAATGGCTGTTGCAGAACCGCTACCTGCCGCAGCACAGCATGGCGGAGATAGAGCAGACCGCTGAAAACGATGTGATCGAGGCGCTGCCACTCAGCGCTTAACAGACATATTACCGGACCGGAAGGCCGGATCTGAATTTACACCACCTTGACGGACTCGACCTCAAAATGATTATCCCCCCATATCCAGACTAATATTCTGGCGTTAAACGCCGCCGTTGAGGCGGCCAGGGCAGAGGAACATGGCAAGGGGTTTGCCGTCGTCGCCGCTGAGGTCAGAGCATTAGCCCAACGTTCTGCCTCTGCAGCGAAAGAAATTAAACAGTTAGTCGCAAATCAACATCGCCATCAATCAGATGGAGCTAGTGACTCAGCAAAATGCGGTGCTGGTGGAACAGTCCGCCTCTTCTGCGGATGAGCTAGCCGCGCGCGCGATACAGCTACGGGAGCTGGTAGCGGTGTTTCGTACCGAGCAGCCAGCGTAACGGCACCGCGCATTTAAAGAGTACAATCCGGTGTGTCAGATGCACACCGGATAGGCCGTTACTGGACTTTGAACCCTTCAGCAATCGCCAGCACATCATTACCGGTTGGTGCTTGATGAATACGCAGACCGAATTCATCCACCACCGCAAAGATGTGATCGAAGATATCCGCCTGAATACTTTCATACTCCAGCCACACCACGGTATTGGTAAAGGCGTAGATTTCTACCGGTAGCCCCTCTGCGCCCGGTGCCATCTGGCGCACCATCAGCGTCATATCCTTGCGGATTTTCGGATGCTGACGCAGATATTCGGTGAGATAGACGCGGAAAGTACCCACGTTGGTCATTCTGCGCTGGTTAAGTACCGAATCACTGGTGCTGTGTTCGCAATTCCAGCTGTTAATCTCCTGCTGGCGCTCGGCGATATAGGGTTGCAGCAGGCGGGCCTGCGACAGCTTTTTCTGCTCCTCTGCGCTGAGGAAGCGAATGCTGGTGCTATCGATATTAATGCAGCGCTTAATACGGCGGCCGCCGGAAGCGGACATTCCGCTCCAGTTTTTAAACGCATCGGAAACTAGCGCATAAGTTGGGATAGTAGTAATAGTGTTATCCCAGTTCTGCACTTTTACCGTGGTCAGGCCGATGTCGATCACCGCGCCGTCGGCGCCGTATTTCGGCATCTCCAGCCAGTCGCCCATTTTCAGCATGCTGTTGGCCGAGAGCTGTATACCCGCTACCAGCCCGAGGATCGGATCTTTAAATACCAGCATCAGCACCGCGGCCATTGCACCCAGCCCGCTAATCAGAATTGCCGGGGATTTACCAATCAGCAGCGAGATCATCATGATGCCAATCACGATCGCGCTCAGCAGCTTCACGCCCTGCAATAAGCCCTTAAGCGGAAACTGCGAGGAGAAGGCAAAGCGGTGCGCCAAGCCCTGCATCACATCCAGCAGCGAGAAGAATGACATCAGCGCGTACAGCATAACCCACAGCTGGGCGCAGGTAGTGGTGATGGCGGCAGCATCGCTGCCCTTTTGCAGCCACAGCAACGCCTGCACGTTGACGATCACCCCTTGCAGGGTAAATGCCAGTCGGTGAAACAGTTTGTTCTGCGTGATGATTTGCAGCCACAGATGGCTGCTGGCCTGCGCACGCTTCTCAAAGGTGCGCAGGACGATGCTGTGCAGGATGAAGTGAATAATAATGGCGGTAAGGAAAATAATGCCAAAAATAACAACAAGCGAAGTGGTGTGGTCGGGTTCTATTCCATATTGCTTTAATAATGCGAGTAACTGCTGCATGACGCCTCCTTAATTCGAACGAAGAGGGATCATGCCTGCTTGGGCATCTAGGTTCAACCCCTAGTTATGACCTGTAGATGATTCTGTGTTCCAGCGTGTTTGGCCCTGCTAACGCGGCTTAGCACGTTGCGCATGAAGTG
>NZ_MAYS01000527.1 GCF_001756855.1 Candidatus Erwinia dacicola
CTCCATGTACAACGGCGTGTCCATGAACTTGTTTTTACGCGTGCCGTGTTTGTGCATAGGGGTGTTGCAGTTTCCACATAACGGCACCTCGACTGTTACCGGCTCAGCAACTATCACAAGGCACTTGCTTTCGTGGCGCATATCGACCGGCTTGATGCCTGGCAGATTCAGCAGGTCAAGCATCGGCTTAATCCATATCCAGGTCGATGTCTTTGCCTTCGCGCAGCAGGTCATACACCATATCAACCAATGCGGTCATGCCCTGACGGTCTGACTTAAGCACTTGGGTTGCCAGCTTCTGATGACTGGACAAAGCACGAACAACCGCTTGCTGAACAGCGCCGGGGAGGTTGCTTTTCATAGCCTGCTCACGGGTGTTGCTTTCCACCTGAGCCATAACGACATTGCTTTCACCAGTAATCGCTGAAATCTGATTAACGAAAGCCACCTGATCCTGGATCGGCGTCGCCTCACCAAACAGGTTGTTGAGCCTCTTGATAATCTCTTTAACGAATTTCGGCTTGTCGCCTGCCGCGCCACCACCGCCTGCACCTGCTGGTTGCAATACCGGGGTTTTGCCTTCGTCTTCTACTTCATCGGGTCGAGCATTGATGTCAAAGCCAGTAAGCACCAGGCCTGTCAAGTCCACGGTTTCCGGTGTTTCGTGCTGAAGGCGCTTTTGCAGCAGCTTGGCAAAAGCGGCAAAGTTCTCCAACTCCGGGTCGCCAAAATCAATCAGTTGGGCGATATAGGAATAGGTACGGCAGAAGCGCCCCAGGTCCGACTTGAAGCCCATCAACGCCTTGATTTGCTCGGCATACTCATCCTGGTGGTGATCGGCAGACTTCATACTTGCCTCATCTCCCTTGGCACGGGCCTTCTCAAACGCTGATTCCCAGGTTGCCATGTCATCGCGCAGCATTTTCATTTTGTCGTTATACAAGGCCGTCGCTCCAGCCGTAGCGGCATACAGCGCCTTGTGTTGTGGCGATTTAGTATGGGTGATGTCGCGTATGGTCTTGAAGCGAGCTTCTTTGAACGCGGTCAAGTCCTTCTCGTCGTACAGGCCGTGCTCGTCCAGTCGCTCCTTGATCTCGTAGACCACATTGAGGTCTTGCACTTCGCCGATGTGAGCGCCCTTGTCATAAGTGGCAAAGGCCTTGCGCACGTTCTCTGGATCGTTCACGAAGTCGATGATAAAGACCTCATCTTTCCCAGGTGCCGTACGGTTCAGGCGGGCGAAGGTCTGCACAATCTCCACATGGTTGGCGATTTTTTTATCCACATACATAGCGACCAGTTTGGGCTGGTCAAAACCGGTCTGGAACTTGTCGGTCACCAACATCACCCGGTATTCATGGCGGTCAAAGGCAAAGCGCAAATCCTGTCCGTGGACATCCGGGTTCATGCTCTGCTCGGTGAACTCTTCGTTCTCATCGACGATAAACACATCATCCTTGAATGTCAACGCCACGATCTTTGACCGTTTTTCACCATTTTTAATGTCCGCTATTCATCAACCAGGTTGACCGCTTTTTTCCAGCGATGCCTCGTTGCTTTCTGGCGCCAGATTCTTGCTCAGTACACCTGCCTTCCGTTTCTCTCTTAGCCGGTAGCTCTCCCCCTTGATATTCAGCGTCGTTGAGTGATGCAGCAACCTGTCCAGGATCGCCGTTGCCAGCACGTTGTCGCCGAACATCTCTCCCCAGTCCGCGAACCCCTTGTTCGACGTCAGGATGATGCTGGCCTTCTCGTAACGACGATTCAGCAGCCTGAAGAACAGGCTTGCCTCCTCACGGTTCATCGGCAGGTAGCCAATTTCATTGAGGATTAGCACGCGCGCATAACTTAGCTGCTGCAGCTGGCGCTC
>NZ_MAYS01000528.1 GCF_001756855.1 Candidatus Erwinia dacicola
CAGACCCTGAACAGCCGCCACCTTACCGGGCATGCGGTTGACGTGGTGGCTTACGTTGGCACTGAAATTTCCTGGAACATGCCGCTTTATCAGCAGATTGCGCAGGCGTTTAAGCAGGCATCAGCGGAGCTTTCCATCCCTGTCGAATGGGGTGGCGACTGGAAAACGCTGAAGGATGGTCCGCACTTCCAGCTTCCTTTCGCACAGTATCCGGCAACAGCAGCCTGATGTTCCGGGGGACCGTACTTATGGCGCTCCTTAACCGCCTGGGCGAACTTGTCACCAACCCGCAGGGTCGCCTGTCTACCACGGATACCGCCACGATGGTGGCACTGGTTGTCAGTTCGCTGGCGCTGATTATCTGTGTCGTGATGGACAGACAACCCGACGCAGCGCTGGGCCTGTATCTCGGTGCCTGGGTAACGCATGCCGGGGTGCAGGTCCACCAGAAGCTGAAGGTGCCCGTTGCCCGTCCTGCGGGAGGTGATGATGAACAGCGTAATTAAATGGCTTTTAACCCGTCTTTTACCGGGCGTCGTGCTCTGTGCAGCGCTGGCCGGGGCGGGATGGTGGCTGTACAGCACGGGCTATGACTCCGGCCATTTGAGTGCGAAAGCCGACGGCGATACCGCACTGGCAAATGAGAAACAGGCCCGTGCGGACGAGCGCCAGCAACTGGCACAAGCGGGTCAGCAGGCGCTTTTGAAAGCCAGCGACAACGAGCGCCGGCAGCGGGAACGGGCTGACAGCCTTGCCCGGCAGCTGGCGGATAAAGAATCTGAGCTGAAGCAGACCAGCAGTCTGCTGCAGCTGAATATCAGTAAGGCGGTCAGCGATGACAATCAGACTTCTGGCTGTGGTTTTAACGGGCTTGGGCCTCACGGCCTGCAGCTCTACACAAAAGCCCTCGGATACGCCGGTGGTGGTCACACCCGCGCCGGTGATAGTTCAGGACAGTAAACCTCCGCGAGCGATGGTCACGGTGGCCCCGATGCCACCCGCACCGTCAGCGTATGCCGGTGGCTCACAGGGGCTACCCCCGGATGCTCTGTTGCGGCATGCCACCGACTACGGCACCTGGTGTCAGACCCACGCCGCGAAACTTCACGCCCTTGAGGCATTTTTCTGGCCCGTGCCGGATAAGGACAAATAGAAATGGATGCAGTCCATCTTGCCGAGTTCTGACAGACCGCTCTGCTGGGGTTGTTCTCGTTTGGGTTCACCTTCTGGATCAAGAACCTTCACGCGACGATTGAACGTCTGCGCGAGGATAACCGGCAGATGTATACCGTGTTTCAGCTCAAATCGGATGCCCTGCGCGATCAGGAAAAAATCATGAGCATGCTCGGAGAAATCAAGCAGTCGATGGAGCGAACCGGCGAGCGTATTGACCGACTGATTGATGGCCAGGGGGCGCGTTAATGGCGCACCCGAAAGCGGTCAGGGATGCCGTCAGGCGCGATTACATCGCCCAGGGGATCGCCCCCGAAGTGCTGGGGCCGATGCACGGTGTCAGCGTGGCGTCAGTTATCCGCTGGCGTCGTGAGTCGCGGGAGAACGGCGACGACTGGGACAAGCAGCGTGCCGCCCGCCGCCTGTCCTCTGGCGTGCCGGAGGATATC